>DATGMW010000167.1:0-46937 GCA_035307105.1 Flavobacteriaceae bacterium | reverse complement strand
GTTCTAGCTCTGGATCTGGTCTCTTTTTGCTTATACCAACTTCCTCTCTTGCTATTTCACTTTCCAAACGATTTCCTTGATAGGCATCGTTGTTCTTCAATACCATTTGAATATAATCGCTATAAGATATAATAGAATTATTTTCTAATTCTTGGGCCATAGCCTTGAATCCGAACAAGCTAAAAAACAAAAAGAAAACAGAATACTTTATCATAGTATACTTATTCATCATGGCTATCTATTTTAATATTATAATCCTCTTTTCCCCAACGGTTTTCTATGATGTAATACATTGCTGGTAAGATGTATAGCGTGATTACGGTGGAGAACATAAGTCCATAAACAATTACTGTTGCTAGTGGTCGCTGTACATCCGATCCAATTCCAGTAGCCAAAGAAGCTGGGAATAATCCTAAAGATGCTACGGTAGCGGTCATCAATACAGGACGTAATCTTTCTTTTGCACCTATTTGTACCGAAGTACGTAAATCGAATTTCTTTCTTAGATCATTGATATGAGATATCATGATGACTCCGTTCTGAATGGCGACACCAAATAGTGCTATAAATCCTACGGCGGAGGAAACATTCAGGGTCATTCCACGAATATTCAATGCCAGCATTCCACCAAATAGTGCTAATGGTACAATAGATATAAGTAGTGCAGCTTGTCTTAATTTTCCGAAAGCACCATAGAGCAATAAGAACATAAAGGCTAAAGTAATCGGCATAACCACTCCCAACCTAGCGTAGGCACGTTCTTTATTTTCAAACTGCCCACCCCATTCTATATTATATTTATCGTGATCGTAGCTTACTTTTTCTTCAATAGCATTTTGTGCCTCACTCAAAAGAGAGGTAAGATCCCGATTTCGCACGTTTAACTTTACGGTTAAGTGACGTTTATTCATCTCTCGCGTAATCGTGCTTTCACCGGTTGCAACTACCACCTCGGCTACTTGCGAGAGTGGAATTTTTGCGCCCGAAGAGCTAGTCAGCATCAAGCTTTCTAGCTTCTCTGGAGTATTTCTGCTATCTTCTATATATCGAGCGGTAACATCGTACACGCGATTTTCTATAAACACAGAAGATATCGCTTTTCCACCGATAGCAACTTCAATTAACTCTGCTACATCGGCGGTTTGTAGGCCATATTGTGCGATGGCTTCTCGATCTGGAATAATCTGTACTTGAGGTAGCGGAGGAGCTTGGTCAATAGCAATATCAACAGCACCTTGTACATCGTCCAATACCACTACAATATCTTCTGCAATCCGTCTGGTTTCTTTAAAGTCGTTTCCAAATACTTTTACTACCAATTCGCTATGTGCTCCAGCAATTTTATCCATAACACCATCTATCATAGGCTGCGAGAAACCTACGTTATATCCTGGCATTGCAGCATATTCCTTGGTTAAATCATCGATTAAATCAGCTTTTACTCTTCCCCGTGGCCATTCTTTATACGGCTTAAGGCCAACAGAAACCTCAAAGTGTGAAGTGGTCCACGGATCGGTTCCATCGTCATTTCTACCTGCTTGCACCATTACGTAGGTTACTTCCTCATATTTTATGGTGTGTTGCCTAAAAGTATCGCTCATCTCCTTGGCTTTCTCAAAAGAAATACCTGGTGGTAGCTGCACTTGCAACCAAATAGAACCTTCATCCAATTCTGGCAAGAAATCTTTTCCTACCACGGCCGATAAAACTCCAGCACCTACCAAAATCGCAATTAAAATAGGAATTACTTGTTTTGGTTTGTTCAATACTTTCCCAATCCTGCTGTGATAATTGGCGGTTAGTCTTTCGAGCCATTTATTTTTCTTAATCGGTTTTGGATTTTTATACATATAGTAAGCCAATCCAGGAATGAGTAGCAAAGCCACAGCAAGTGCACCTAATAGAGCGTAACCCACAGTAAATGCCATTGGGGTAAAGAGTTTTTTCTCTACACGCTCAAAAGCGAAAAGGGGCATATAAGCTACGATGATAATCAGCGTTGCAAAGAAAATAGGTTTCGCTACGCGATAGGCATATTCCGTGATGGTTTTCTCATCGAATTTCTTTTCGGGTTCGTCTTCTCGTTTTTTCAAGAGAGATTCCATCATCACAATGGCACCGTCTACAATAATCCCAAAGTCAATAGCTCCCAAGGATAAGAGGTTGGCTGGTACGTTGGTGAATCGCATTAGGATAAATGCAATTAATAGAGATAGTGGAATGGTAATAGCTACAAGTAACGCACCACGCCAATTGTGTAAGAATACAATCAGAATAACGATTACCAGGCCAATTCCTTCCATCATGGTTCTGGAAACTGTGCTAAGCGTATTTTCTATTAGCTCTGTTCGGTCTAGAACCGTATGTATATTTACGCCATCTGGCAGCAAGCTATTGTTTAGCTCATCGATTGCTATATGAATTTCGTCGAGGACTTCCGCGGAGTTTTCATTTTTTAGTAGCAATACAATTCCCTGAATCCCATCGTCGTATTCACGCTTTTTATCGCTATATCCTAATACTCCTTTACGTTCTAAATTCCCAAGTTTTAATTCTCCAAGGTCTTTTAGGAACACAGGTACACCATCTTCGGTACTAACTACTATATTTCCTAAATCTTGTAAATCAGTTACCAGACCTATACCTCGAACTACGTATGCCAAATCTCCACGAGTAAGCATACTTCCCCCAGCATTCACGTTATTTTCCTCTATAGTTTCTACTACATCGGATAAAGAAAGATCGTAGAGTTCTAATTTTGTAGGATCTATTTCTACTTGAAACTGTGTGGTTATCCCTCCAAAGTTGGTTACTTCGGCAACTCCCGAAATCTGATTTAGCCTTGGGATTATCTCAAAGTTCTGCAGGTCGGTAAGCTCTCTAAGGCTGTGCGTATTACTTTCAATAATATACCTGTATACTTCTCCAATAGGCGAAGTAAGTGGGTCGAGCTCGGGTGTTGCATCGTAAGGAAGTTCTACAGTAGTAAGTCGTTCCTGAATACGCTGACGAGCAAAATAGTCGTCCACGCCATCTTGAAAAACCAAGGTGATAATCGATAATCCAAAGCTACTGCTGCTGCGCATTACGTGTACGCCAGGCATACCGTTAAGCTCTCGCTCGATAGGAATGGTTATTTGCAATTCGATTTCCTCTGCGGCTAAGCCAGAAACTTGGGTAACTACTTGCGAGCTAACGTCGGCTATATCTGGATAAGCTTCCACAGCCAAGTTCTTCCAAGAAAGATAGCCAAATACACCTAAGAGGATAAATAATGCAAGCATCAGCCACCTTTTATGTATGGCGGTATAAACTATATTTTTTAACATCTTTTCTTTCTTTTACAGTGCTTCTAATAAGAGGATACCTCCTTTTGTTACCACCTTGTCTTTGGCGTGAATTCCTTCTAATAACTCTAGATTATCTCCAATAGTAGCGCCAACCGTAACCTTTACCGCTTCGTAAACATGGGGCTCTACCTCTCTAAATACAAAGGAATTCTCTTTCTGTATCACAGCGGTTGCTGGTACGATAATACGATCTTTCCCAATACTTGATAGTCTTAGGTTGGTAAACATCCCTGGTTTAAACAATTCGTTTGGATTATCACACACTACCAATAAGTCGACACTTCTTGTAGCTTCGTTTACAAAAGAGGAGATATGAAATACCTCACCGTCTATCCAAGAGTCTACTTTTTGCGGATGTTTTATCTTTACACTATCTATGTTTTCTAAGCGCGACATGTCTCGTTCTTTTATTTGAGCCGCCACCCATACTTTCTCTAAATCTGCTATGGTAGCAAGAGATGCATCATCTTCTCTAACGTATTGTCCAAGGATAATATGGTGGTCCAATAATTTACCAGCGATAGGGGAGCGCACGATTAATGGTTGTCCCAATACCATAGTTTCGGTATTGATTTGCCACATTTCCATAGCAGCTTTTGCATTGATATAGGTGTTTTGTTTGGTTTGAAAATCAGTTCTTGCTATTTCGGATTCTTGTTGACTTCCTACGTTGTTCTTCAACAAGTCATCTTGTCTACGCAAGTGGTTTCTGGCTAATTGCCATTCCTCTTTTGCATCAAGATATTCCTTTTTGGCTTTCAAAAAAGCTTGGTGAACTAAGGGCAAAGATTGGGTCGTCTTTCTTTATTTTCTGTCCTAAGCTAACATAATTTTCCACAATTCTTCCTTCGAAGGGCGCGGTGATCTCCGCATATTTATCTACTGGAGGTCTAACTTTTCCAGTGGTGGAAAAATGATATTCGATATCTTTAAGAACAATCTCTTCTGCAACCACCTGTTTATCTAATGCTGAATCGGGAACTATATGGATGTACTGATTTACTTTCTTGAACATGCTCGCATCTGCCTCTGTCTTTTCTTCAGAGTTATTGCAGGAAATAGTTATGAGTGCACTGCAAATCAGTAATTATCTTTTAAACATAGTATTTAAATAAAATTATTATTTTTTATAAGCTCTATAGACCTAGAATATTTGTTGCTAAACTAAAGTATATCAATAGTCCTGTAATGTCCACCAAGGTTGTAATAGCAGGACTTGCAGCAACCGCAGGATCTCCTCCTAGCACACGAACTATTAATGGAAGTCCTGTTCCAATAAGAGCCGAGGAAACAATTTGTACAGATAGTGCTAAGGAAATAACGAAGCCAATTTGACCAAGGGTGAATTCAGGAGGCATATCCATATTATGGCTTAAGAAGGCAACGCGTGCATAAGCCAAGATTCCTAAACATAAGGAGAGCAAGAGAGAAACTCGGAACTCTATCCACAACACTTTTAACCAATCGGATAATTTTATCTGACCTAAGGACAAAGCTCGAATAACTACTGTAGCAGACTGACTACCAGAGTTTCCGCCAGCATCGGCAATCATAGGCATATAGAATGCCAAGATCAGCATTTTTTCAAAGGCATCCTCGTAACTATGAATAATGTAACCAGAAACCGTTCCGATTGCCGCAAGGGAAGCCAACCAAACGATTCGTTTTTTGAAATGCATCCAAATCGTCGTTTTGTTATAATCCATCTCTTCACCTGCACTGGACAAAATACCCATAAAACGCTCCATATCCTCTGTCTGCTCTGCTCGGATAACGTCGATTGCATCATCGTGGGTTACAATACCTACTAGTTGCTTTAGCTCATTTAGGATAGGAATAGCAACCAAGTCGTACTTACTAATCATTGTTGCGATTTCCTCGCTCTTGTCGTCTACATTTCCATAAACGAACTGCGAATGCAATACGTGCTCTACAAGAGTGTTTGGATTGGCAAGAATCAAATCTTTTAGCGTTATAAAACCTTGCATTTCTTGTTCTTCATTTACCACGTATATATAATAGACCGTGGTTTTGGATGGCGCATCTAAGCGTACTTTATCCATGGCTTCACTGCAGGTCATGTCTTTTTGAACGGTAGCGAAATCGGTATTCATAATACTACCAGCGGTCTCATCTGGATAGGTATTTAGATAGAGTACGTCTTCGCGAATATGCTTAGGTAAGAATGGAAGCAAAGCAGTTTGTTCGCTAAGCGATAACATCTGATATAAATCTACACGGTCATCCGAAGGCATTTCCTCAAAAACCAACGCAAACTTTTTCTTGCTAATCGACTGCTGGTATTCATATTGCCTATCGATAGGGAATTCCGAAAATATAAACCCTTGCTGCTTAATAGTAAAGAAGTCAAAAATCTGTACCAACAAATCATCCGATACCTCCGATAGAATATCGGCGATATCAATGGGTGTTTGTTGCATTAAAATCGGCATCAAAGAAACTACCTCTTTCATACTAGTGGCTTCCTGAAAGGATATTTTTAAATCTTCTGCAGTTAAAAGAGTTTCTTTTGTCATAATTGCCTCTTTGTTAATCGGTTATTCCTATATAATTTCACTTTTCTTACTAAAGCACCGTATTTGTTAAAATACTCAATCAGCAAAAATAAGAAATGTAGTTTTATTTAAGGATTAGAACCGCCTTAAAATGCTATTAGAATTGTATTAGAGAATGACTAGAGGTCGAGGTTCTGTGGGCGGTGATTAAGATTATTGACACAAACGAACTATGGTTTTTATAGTAATAGAGTAGTACAATTCCTTCGGAATTGTAGGGTAGTTTAAAAAGCAACTAGTTGCTTTTTAAAGGGGGTATATCGTTTTTGCATAGCAAAAACGGATGGTTGAGTTTAGTTGGGAAAAAACTCATCTGCTCCGAAGTTTGCTTCTGAACACTCATTTGCTGTTTGCACTAGGCAAACGCACTCATCTATCTAATAAGTAACTTGCTACTTATAAATAATACACTTTTGTTTTAAGCACTAGTTAATATTAAAGCAGATTTTTTTTAATAGCAAAACTAGCGAGCCTTCAAGTGAGCAATTGATTAAACAAAATTTGTGCAAAGAGGAGAAGCTATTTAGCGAATGTACGAATTTGCGCATTTGCAATTTTAAATAATCCTTTTTTACCACAAAACTCCTACTCACTATAATATTCCCTAATTTTGAAAATCATAAATCCTAATTCTTAACGTAGATGCCTCAAATACCAAAGAAAATATTATTAGTCGAAGACGATGTGCAGTTGCATACCAATATAAAAGAGGCACTTATAGCAGATGGTTTTGAGGTAGAAGGTGCATTCGATGACGTTATTGCAGAGCGAATGCTAAAAACAAATACCTACGATTGTTTATTAATCGATTTAAACCTGCCTGGAAAAAATGGTTATGAAATATGTGCCGATTTCAGAGAAACCGATGCGCATACGCCCATTCTTATTCTAACGGCTTTTGATTCCTTGGACGATAAAGTAAAAGGTTTTGAACACGGCGCCGATGATTATCTCACCAAACCATTTTATATTCGAGAATTGATCTTGCGAATCCATGCATTATTAAAACGGAGTGTGGTACAGGAAACCGACGAGGAGGAGTATAGTTTACATGGTATTCATGTCAATCATACACGAAAGAAAGTGACCAGAAATGGACAGGATATTGATTTAACCCGCCGGGAGTATCAAGTATTATTGATGCTTCTAAAACGAAATGGTGATTTTGTTTCTAAAAAAGAACTTATAGAGGCCATTTGGGGCTCTGCCACTGGAATGCACACCAATACAATTGAAGTGTACATTAACTTTTTACGTAATAAAATGGATAAACCATTTAAAACAGAGAATATCAAAACCAAAATAGGCTACGGATATTATATAGGAGCGTAAAATGAGCATTAGAAAGAAAATATTATTCTACTTTTTGAGCACTGTTTTGTTACTTACCACAATAATTCTAGTGCTGATTTATACCATTTTTAAAGAATATAGAGAAGAACAGTTTCAGCAACGACAGAACGATAAAATACAACTTACCCTGCAGTTGCTTACCGAGTTTGAAGAAATAGACGAAGAACTGTTTCAAGCACTAGACCGATCGACTATTCATGATATTTACGATGAAAAACTATTGCTTTATGATGCCGATCAGCACTTGCTTTATGAAAGTGTAGATGATTTAACCATAGACAAAACAGAAGAGATACTAGGGCAACTTTCTGAAGAGAATGTTTGGATAGAAACCAAGGAGGAGTTGTACGATGTGGTGGGCGTAAGTATTCAACATAACGGCACCACCTACTACGGAATTAGCAAGGCTTATGATAAGTTTGGCTACGAATTACTCTCCTTTTTACGGATGGCTTTTGTGGCTTTGTTTGTATTTATGATGATATTAATTGTTTTGGTTTCGTATTATTTATCAAACAAAATCGCCAATCCAATCATTCAGTTAACCAAAGAGATTTCCGATTACAATTTAGAAGACGAGCATATTGAAATCCCAGTAGATTCTGGAGAAGCAGAAACCACTATTTTGGCCGAGCGTTTCAATGATTTGATGGATAAGATAAAGGTCTCTTTCTCCTTTCAGCGCAATGCCGTGCAACACATTTCCCATGAGTTAAATACACCGATAGCAGTTTTGGTTTCCAATTTCGATAAAATGGAACAGGAAACCGATTTGCAAAAGCTTCAAGAACTTATACAAAAGCAAAAGAAGGATACGCGTAAGCTGAGTCAAATAATCAATGCCCTGCTAAAGTTAACCATGGCCGAAACGGGAAGTAGTGCGGTTAAAGTTTCCATAAGAATCGATGAAATGCTTTTTGATTTGTGTGAAGAGTTACAAGTGTTATATCCAAACTTTTTATTTCAAATAGAATATCAGAATGCCAAAATGAATGCCGATCTATTAGAAGTCTCTGCCGATGAAAATCTTTTGCGAGCGGCACTTATGAATTTAATGCTTAATTGTATAAAACATGGCGATGAGCAAGGTGCTCAAATCGAAATAAAAGAAAATGATGGCAAACTACAACTGACTTTTAAAAATTATGGCCCTGTCATTACTCCCGAGGAAAGACAGTATTTATTCAAACACTTCTTTAGAGGAGAAAATAGCCAAGGAAAAAAAGGTTTTGGTTTGGGACTTATTTTTATCAAAAAAATACTGACACTACACAATGCTAAGATATCCTACGAAGCTCCAAACGAAAACACCAATATTTTTAAAGTAAACTTCTAAGTGTTTTTTATCTTCATGATTTCATCCATTGTAGAAATCCTGTAAACCTTGATTCTAGCAGACTTTATATAAACTTTATTCCGTTTAAGGTTAATTTAAGCTGTATTGCGTTTTGTTTGCAATCGAATTTATTCTCGGTTGCTTATGAACACCATTTTCAAAACCTTTCTTGTTGCTTTTTTTATAAGCCTAGTCGCACAAGCTAGTTCTATCCAAACAATGGATACGCTTAAGCTAGATGTTACCTCTTATGAAAGACTTTTTTTGGAGAAAAACCTTTCTATCCTAGCACAACAACTATCCGTTGCCCAAGAGGAAGCCTTGCTTATTCAGGAAAAAGTATGGAATAACCCTGAGGTGAGTATTTCCGATGCTAATCTATGGACACCCTCTAACGAGTCTTCTGTACAACAATTTGAAGTGGCATTGGAAACACTAATCCAAACTGCAGGAAAACGAAAAAATCGCATACGAATGCAAGAGTTGTCGGGCGAAATAGCAAGTAAAGAATACGAAACCTTGCTCCGACAACTTAAAAAGGAGGTTCGCACGAAATTAGCAGGGCTGGTGTATTTTCAAGGAATACTGCCTGTTTATCAAAGCTTAAATCAAAACATAGAGCAAATCCTACAAATCAATAAAGAGCAAGCACAACAACGAATGTATCCTCGTGAAGAGTTTCTTAGATTACAAACTTTAAAGCTAGAGCTTACCAAAGAAGTCTTTGATCTAAAACAAGATAAGCAAGAGTTGTTAAGTGATTTATTACAATATATCCAGTTATCACCAAGAGAGAATCTTTATATAATATCCGATGAAAACAGCGCGATTCAAGAGCGTTTTTTAAATATAAACTTAGCAGATTTAAGTAGCCTGGATACACGTCCAGATATTCAGCATTTTGAATTACAAAAGAAACAGGCAGAAACCGCTATTAAGTTAGCCAAATCAGAAGCTTATCCAGATTTCACTCTTGAAGCGTCCTACAATAGATTCGATGGGATGTGGAAAGATTACATCGGCTTTGGCGTTTCTTTTGACTTACCCATTTTCAACAGAAACCAAGGAGAGATTTGATTTGCTAAAGAGGCGATTGAAATACAAGATATAAAGCAACAGCAATTTTTATTGGAAGTGCAACATGAGCTAGAAAAAGAATATCAAAAGCTAGAGCAACTTTTAGCTATTCACAATGGCATTGAGGCAGATTATCGCGAGGGATTGGAAGCTATGCTCAAGTTATATACCCAGGATTATAAAGAGAGAAGCATCAATCTCCTCACATTTTTAGACATTCAAGAAGCGTATTTACAAGGGCAAGATATGCTGTTGTCTTTAGAAAAAGAAATCGTGGAAACATGGGAGTCCTTACAATTTCAAATCGGATCGGAAAATTAAATACTATGAAGCAAACTCATTTTTTTACAACTGCTAGCATAAAAGTTCTTTTGGCAGGGGTACTATCAGTACTTCTAGTCTCATGCAATAATAGCATAGAAACTAAAGAAGAGAATCAGGCGTGTATAGATGCCACTTTTGTCGATAAAATTCAGTTGAAATCTATCGAACAAAAACAAATAAAACAACAACTTCATTTAACGGGAAGAGTGGAAACCAATCCTGATGCCGTGGTGCCATTTACGAGTATGGTTGGAGGACAGATTCTTACTACACACTTCTCTATTGGCGATGCGGTTACCAAAGGGCAGGTGTTGGCAGAAGTGCGCAGTGCAGAGCTTACTTCTCTGCAAAATGAGCAGAAGAAAAATGAATCGAATTTGATGCTAGCCAAACATGCATTAGAAAAAGTACAAAGCCGATTCGATAGTGGTTTTTCTTCCAAATCGGAGCTTTTAGAAATAGAGTCTAAAGTGGCGCAGTTGAAAAACGATATCCAAGCTATGTCGGAAACACTATCTCTTTACAGTGCGACATCCCGACAAGGAGTATTTCAGATAAAAGCACCTAGCAGTGGCTTTATAATAGAAAAAAATATAAACGCCGGCCAACAAATTCCTGCTGAATCCGACCCGTTGTTTGTTATCTCCAATTTAGAGTCCGTTTGGGTTGTTGCCAACTTATATGCTAGCGATGTGTCCAAAGTAAATGTAGGAAATCAAGCGAAAATAGAAGCTATAGCCTATCCTGGAGAAATTCTTCATGGAGAAGTAGCGTCTATTGCACAGGTTTTCGATGCAGAGGAACAAGTGCTTAAAGCACGAATCCCAATGGATAATAAAGAACAGAAATTAATTCCAGGATCTTTAGTCGACGTATGGCTGGAGAGCGAATCTACGGAAGTGGTTAATGCGGTGAAAACCGAGGCGGTAATCTTCGATGATAATGAGTATAAGATTGTTTTGTACACCGATGCTTGCGATTTGCGAGTAATAGAAATAAAACCAGTAGCGCAAGATCCAGAATTCACTTACTTCCATGAAACAGCAAAGACTTCAGAAAAGTATGTAATGAAGAATCAATTGTTGCTTTATAACCACTTAAACGAGCTAGACTAAACCTATGCGGAATTTTGTAAATAATATCGTTGCCTTTTCTTTAAAGAACAGTACGTTTATTTTCTTTATAACGGCGGTGCTTCTCGTTACGGGAATTAATAGTTATATGAAAATACCCATCGAGGCATTTCCAGATGTAACCAATACCCGTGCACGAATCATTACCCAATGGCCTGGGCGAAGTGCCGAGGAAGTGGAGAAATTCATCACGCTTCCCATGATGAGAGAAATGAATACGATTCCTGGGAAAACAGAGGTTCGTTCTACTTCATTATTTGGATTGAGTGTAGTGACGGTATTGTTCGACGATAAATCCGATGATTTTTATGCACAACAATATGCTTCCAATCGTTTACAAAACATCGATCTACCCGAGGGTGCCGATGCCGAAATAGAGCCTCCTTCTGGTGCAACGGGCGAGATATTTAGATATGTGCTAGATAGTGATTTACCAATAAGTGAAGTGGCCGCCATTCAAGAATGGGTAGTAGAACGAGAATTGCTTTCTGTACCCGGAGTGGCAGATATTGTAAGTTTTGGAGGAGAGGAAAAAGTATACGAGATAGAAATAAATCCCACAAAGCTTAAACATTATGGCTTATCTCCACTAGAAGTCTACGAAGCGGTTTCTAAGAGCAATGTGAATGTAGGTGGCGATATTATAGACAAAGGAAATCAAGCCTATGTAGTGCGCGGTGTTGGCTTGTTGGATAGGTTAGAGGATATAGAAAATATTTTAATAGATGTAAAAGGAAATGCACCGGTATTGATTAAACATGTGGCCGAAGTGCATATTGGTGCAAAGCCAAGATTGGGTCATGTTAGTCTGGACGATGACTCCGATGTGGTACAAGGAATTGTAGTCATGTTGCGAGGAGAAAATCCAAACATCGTTATTGCCGATTTAAAAGATCGTATAGAGGAACTAAACGATAGAATATTACCCGATAATGTAAAGATTAAACCCTTTATAGACCGAACGGATTTGGTAGAAACAACGGTTAGCACGGTAACCCATAATTTGGTAACGGGGGTGGTGTTGGTTTCTTTTATAGTGTTCATTTTCCTTTATAATTGGCGTACCACTTTAATTGTGGCTTCTGTAATTCCGTTATCTTTCTTATTTGCCATTACCGCATTACGTATTCAAGGTTTGCCTGCGAACTTGATATCTATGGGTGCTTTAGACTTTGGTCTTTTGCTAGAAGGTACTTTGGTAATTGTAGAACAAGTTTTTGTTTCCTTGCAACGACGTTCTAATGAAATAGGAGAGGAGCGTTTTATTAAAAGTTCGAAACTGGGTGTCATCCGTAAAGGGGTAGGGAAAGTAGCTACACCTATTTTCTTTGCGCTATTTATTTTGATTGTTGCGTTGATGCCTATTTTCTCTTTCCAAAAGGTAGAAGGGAAAATGTTCTCTCCACTAGCTTATACATTAGGTTATGCCTTAATAGGATCCTTACTTTTAAGTTTAACTTATGTGCCAGCGATGTGTAAAGTATTATTACGAAAAGGCGTGTCGGAAAAAGAGAATGCGGTAACCAGATTTTTTAGAGATAACCTCTACAAACTGCATATCTGGACGTTTAAACATATGCGTTGGGTAATTGGTGGGTTTATAATTTTACTTGCTATATGTGGCGTTAAATTTTCTAACTATGGCTCTGAATTCTTACCTAACCTAAATGAAGGAGCAATTTATGTTCGCGCCACATTACCAAATAGTATAAACTTAAAAGAATCGGTAAGATTATCAGAAGAGATTAAAGCAGACATTCGAAGTATAGAAGAGGTGGATTTTGTTCTGACGCAAACCGGGAGACCAAATGATGGAACGGATCCTACTGGCTTTTTTAATATCGAATTTCATATCGAACTAAAGCCTACAAATGAATGGAATCGAAACGTTTCGCAAGATGTTATTCTTAAAGAATTACGAGATAAAATGAACGGATATCCCGGCATAGGCTTTGGCTTTTCGCAACCTATTCAAGATAACGTAGAAGAATATGTGGCTGGTGTAAAAAGTGCCTTGGTTATTAAGATTTTCGGGGACGACTTATTTCAATTAGAAGATGCTGCTTCGCAAGTAGCATCTAGTATTAAAGATGTGGATGGTATCACAGATCTAAATATTTATAAAAATATAGGTTTGCCAGAGTTGCGTATTCAATTACACGATCACAAACTCGCAAGATACGGAGTAACTACCTCCGATGCACAAAGCATAATAGAAATGGCCATTGGCGGCCAAGCAGCTTCGCAGTTCTACGAAGATGAACGCGTGTTTGATATCCAATTACGATACAAGAAAAAATTCCGTGAATCAGCTGAATCTATAGGAGAAATTCTTGTACCAGCGATGCAAGGAGAAAAAGTACCATTAAAGGAAATCGCAACCATAGATTACCATACAGGTCCAGCGTTTATTTATCGCGAAGGAAATAGTCGTTATATAGGGATAGGCTTTAGTATAGAAGGTCGAGATTTAGGATCTACGATAGCCGAAGCCAGAGAAAAAGTAGCAGCAGAAGTGGACTTGCCAAGTTACAATAAAATGGAATGGGCAGGAGAATTTGAAAGTAAAGATAGAGCAACAAAAAGATTGGCTACGGTGGTGCCTGTATCCCTATTGTTAATTTTATTTCTACTGTATTTAAACTTTGGTAATACCACCGATGTATTAATTTCCTCGCTTACTTTACCATTTGCATTTATTGGCGGATTCCTCTCATTATGGCTAACCAATACCATTTTTGGAATCTCTGCAGGAATCGGATTCATCATTCTCTTTGGCGTTGCCACCATCGATGGAATTATATTGATAGGGGTGATGAAAGAAAATCTATTAAAGCGAATGGGCTTCCGAGAAGCAATCCACGCAGCGGTATATAGCAGAATTCGACCAATAGTAATGATTGCTCTTATGGGATCTATGGGCTTACTCCCCGCGGCATTATCGCAAGGAATGGGCTCGGAGATTCAAAAACCCTTAGCGATTATGATTGTAGGCGGCTTGCTGATTTGTACGCTGTTATCCTTAACTATTATTCCATCGGTGTTTTATTTGGTGTATAGGAAACGGTATGAGTAAATAGTGTTGGGTAATAAGAGATTAGTTGCTAAGTTAAGGTGGATTGGGTTTTTAATTAGAATAGTTGAGAGAATAGAGAAATAAGGTTTTATAGTACTTATTTACATTTAGAAAATGTTAAGACACATTATAAAGTCTTATCTTGTAAAAGTTATTAAAGTCACTTTAAATGAACAAAAACTACTTCTCTTCGTTATTGCTATTAATTCTATTGCCTATTGTTGGATATTCCCAGTACAATATGGCTGAGATTAGTGAAGACTTCAAAAGTATTCATATAAAAATCAGTGAATCTGGGGAATATAAAATATCCGATAATTATAAAGTTAAAGCGATTTGGGATGATGAACTGACATTCGACTCCTCTAATGATAGATACTTTGGAGGAGTGAAGTCTTTGATTTTTTATTATAATGGGAAAGATATAGGTACTGTACATGATATAGAAGATGGTTTTGGCTTTGGAGAAATTGGTTTCAGTTTTGGAGATTATAACGAAGACGGGTATCTCGACTTCCAGGTGCCTAGAAGCTCTGGAAAATCTATTTGGTATAACTACTATATTTTCAATCCTGAAAAGCAGACTTGGGAAATAAGAGAAGACTACACTACTTATTCTGTGTATCAGTGGGAAGATGAACAGAAACGCATATTTTCTACTAGACCTGATGGCTCAGCCTATTATGGTTCCTATTACTTCGTAAAAATATTTGAAGGGAATAGAATTCCAATGGCTAAGTTTTACTATCAAGAGGATAGTAAGTTTAATCTTATGGTAGATCACGAATCTTTCAAAGAAACGGAGTATGGAGGAGGAGTGGATATTAAAAATGGCCATATGTTGCTTTTGAATGCTGGAGCTAATAGTTATACTTTGGAAATAGAAGGGAAAATTTCTGCTTATTTCCTTCCAAAGATAAAAGTCGATGACAATTCCTTTATTCTACGTAGAAGCTTACGACCACCAAATAAAAGTGTAGAAGAGACTTTCGCATTTTTTAAAAATAATGAGCTGGATGTCCTATCTAAGCTTACCAATACTTATGTAGAGATAGATTGTTTTGAAAACTCAATTGAAGAGAATAATGGGAATTATTATATGTTTTGGAATTATACAATTCCTAAAGAGTTAGATCATAAATCTGAATTATGGAAAGAACATACCGTATATGAGTCCAGTAATCTACACGGAAATAAGCTTTATATATTAGATGTAATTCACGAGAATATATTTTTCAGATTTGCCTATCCGTCGCTCAGTGGTGATGAAGCTGAAGCTAAACAGTTTTTGATGGGTTTAGCAAACGGTCTTAGATTTTATAAAGATAATATCGATAGTGTAAAACTAGCAGAGCGTATTTATGAAGGAGAAACGTATTATGAGGAGTAACCCTTGGACTTCACTCAGAATCCGACATCAATGTATATTAAAGCTCCCTTGGACTTCGCTCAGTGGCCAAAACTAATACGGACATTGCACTTCGATTTTGCTTAGCACTTAAACGTTGTCGAAAAGCGAGGCTTGGCTATTATTTACTAACGCCATAGTTCCATAGGATCAACATTTAGGTCAGTAAAGTTTGTATATTTAATATTTATAAAACTTCAAATATGATATAAAAGCCTACTAGTAATGATTCTTAGGAACACAATTAAATTTATTTTTTCGCTTACATTCATTGTTATCATAGCTTCTTGTAAGAACAGCAGAAATGATATCGTATCCGAATCGCCTTTAAACTTGGAGAGTGATATTTTATTAACAGAGGCTGGGGATACCTTAAAATTGAAATTGTCAAATAATGTAGATAACGTTATCTTGGAATATTGGGATAATTTATATGCTAATAAATACATTTTCCATATAAGTGATACGCTCATAAGTTATAATGGAGCAATTATTTTTAAAGAAGAAAGAAAAATAGAGTCACAAAGGATAAGCAATGGTTTAATTGAATATATCAATAAGTTTTACATCGATAAAAATGAAGATATCATTGTAGGTGCTAAAGATACCGAGCCTCTCATAACAGACAATCCTTCTATTCGTGTAAAAGTGTACGATAATAAAAGAGAGGTGTTAAATCAATCTACTAAGATAGAAGATCATCTTATTTATCATCCAGATTATATAGAGCTTTATGAGTTGTTAAAAGACTTAACTGATAGAAGTCATACAGGTTACTAAATAAAATTGAAATTTCAGAAATGTTGTTGGGCATTGAGCGCTTGCCCTGAGCGTCGTTGAAAGGTAGTCGGGAGTCCTCCAATAGTTTATCAGCTAAACCAGCGAACCTGTGAGCGACTAATCGATTAACCGATTAAACAAAAACCTACGCTAAGAGGAAAAAGCAAATTCACAAATCAGCAAATTCGCATATTTGCAGTTTTACACGTTCACAATTTACAACACCAACAATCTCCCTCACTTTTCATTGCTACTATATCTTAAAACACCTATCTTTTTCCACCAAATAAAAAACAAAAATAGAATGATAAAAAAGATAGCGGTTTTAGGACTAGGTAAAGTAGGTAGTTTGGTTGCAACTTTACTTAGCTCGAAGTATGAAGTAGTAGGAATGGATCAATCAGAATCTAAAGAAGAATTTCCTTTTAAAGTAGTTGTTGGAGATGTCTCGGACGATAAAAGCCTTCGAGAGTTTTTGAAGGATAAAGATGCAGTAGTCTCTTGTCTGCCGTATTTTCTAAATATAAAAGTGGCACAGACTGCGGTGGAATTAGGTGTACACTATTTCGACTTAACTGAAGATGTGCCTACACTGCATGCAATTCAAGAAATGGCGGAAGAAAGCTCTTCTGTCTTAGCACCACAATGTGGATTAGCACCAGGTTTCATTGGTATATTAGGAGCAGGGCTATATAGTCAATTCTCCGATATACGTTCGGTTAAACTAAGAGTAGGAGCTTTACCATTACATCCTATGGGACAATTAGGCTACAGCTTTACATGGAGTGCAGAGGGCGTTATAAATGAATATCTAAACGATGCTGAGGTAATTCATAATAAGGAACGTAAAATGCTTAGTTCATTAGAAGATGTGGAGTCGATTAACCTCAACGGTCGACCATATGAGGCATTCTTAACTTCTGGTGGTTTAGGAACTATGTGTGAAACGCTAGAAGGAAAAGTGGATACCTTGAATTATAAAACCATTCGATATCCAGGACATAGAGACGGAATGAAATTATTTCTCTATGATTTACAGATGAAGAATGACAGAAAACTGGCAAAAGATATTTTAAATAATGCCCTTCCGTTAGTCGATGATGATATCGTTTTGGTATATGCCGCAGTAGAAGGAAAAATAGATGGTCAGCTAAGAAGAAAAGAATTTTCGGAGTCCTACAGAAATGTAGAAATCGATGGGAAAGATTGGCGCGCAATAAGTTGGACTACAGCCTGTAGTATTTCGACAGTAGTAGATTTGGTTTCGGAAGGAAAGTTGAAGAAAAAAGGTTTTGTTAAACAAGAGGAAATCCCGTATGAGCAATTTATAAAGTCTCATTTTGGATCGATGTATGAGAAGTATAAGGATCCGAAGTAGGAAAGGATAGGTGTGAGTTGCAAACTTGGGCCAGGCTTGCTGGTGTAATACTACAAAATAGCGTATATAATTACACTTAACGTGCATTTTATAACAGGGCTGGTTTTTATTTACCCTATCTTTGTTACAAAACATCGAGCAACTTACCCTATCTTTGTTACAAAATAATGAATAATTTACCCCATATTTGTGACAAATGAAATCATATATCTATAGAAAATCAATCGAATACCTTAGGGTTTGGAAAGTATCAGAACTTCGTAAACCTCTAATAATAAGAGGTGCAAGGCAGGTAGGTAAAAGTACTTTAGTAAATAAGTTTTCGCAAGAGTATAAAAATGTTATTATTCTCAATCTTGAAAGACCCAAAGATGCTCGTGTTTTCACTGAATTAGATGAGATTTCTTCTATTGTCGATAATTTGCTGTTAACTTATAGCCTTACTAAGGATGAGTTATCAGAAACCCTCTTATTTATAGATGAAATTCAAGAGGTGGAACAAGCAATTGGACAACTTCGCTATTTTTATGAGGATTTTCCTGACTTACATGTTATTGCTGCAGGCTCATTATTGGAACATGTGATAAATAAAGTACAACATTTTCCAGTAGGTAGAGTGCAATATCTATATCTTCATCCACTTAATTTTCAAGAGTTTTTAAAAGCTAAAGGAAAAGAAGCAGTTTTAGAGAGGTTGAAAAAGGTGCCTATCAGCAATGTAGTTCATACAGTTATCATGGATCTTTTTCATGAATATGCTTTAGTTGGTGGAATGCCAGAAGTGGTGTTTTCTTATGTTAATTATAAAGACATTACGTCATTGACCAATATTTATGAAAGTATTTGGGCTAGCTATAGAGATGATGTTTTGAAGTATGCTAAAAGTGTAACGGAACAAAGAGTTATGCATCATATTTTAACCACAGCTCCTAGCTATATAGATCAACGAATTACTTTTAATCGTTTCGGTCAATCAGAATATGGTTCTAGAGAGGTTGGGGATAGTTTTCGTTCTTTAGATGCTGCCAAAGTTATACAGTTAATTTATCCTACTACTCGAACTGAAGTCCCTATTATTACAGACTATAGGAAAAGTCCACGAATCCAATTTCTTGATACTGGAATTTTAAATCATAACTTAAACATACAAGCACAGTTAATAGAGGTAAAGGATCTCAGCACTTCTTTTAAAGGAGCTTTATTGCCACATATAATTACTCAGGAATTACTATCATTAGATGAGTTGAGTAGAAATAAACCTCATTTTTGGGTACGACAAAAACGAACTTCACAAGCTGAAGTAGATCTTGTTTTTCAATATCAACAGTATTTAATACCTATAGAAGTCAAGTCTGGTGCTGTTGGAAAACTAAGATCTCTACATCAATATATGGAAGCTACTAATCATCCCTATGCAATAAGAATTTATGGAGGGGAGTTTTCTATTCATCCCGCAACGACTCCAACAGGAAAACAATTCTATTTGATGAATTTACCTTATTATTTAGGAAGTTATATCAATGAATATTTAAACTACTTTACTGAAACATATACTGTTGGTCGGCTTCCAGAAAGTTAATAAGTTCAAAAAGCTTATAAAAAACAATCGCGCCTGTTGCAACGCAACAGGCGCGATTTGTAATAGAAAATCTATTTATGTTTAGTCTTTTATAATAGTAAACTCATCGATGATGTGGGTAGCACCAGCAAGTTTATCAATTACAAATAGTACGTAACGTATATCTACGTTTATAGCACGTTGTAATTCTGGATCAAAAATAACGTCACCTGCCATTGCTTCGATATTTCCGTCGAAGGCGATTCCGATAAGCTCTCCGTTTGCGTTAAGCACTGGTGAACCAGAGTTTCCTCCTGTAATATCGTGGTCGGTTAAGAAGTTTACTACCAATTCGCCATCTTCGTTTGCATACTGTCCGTAATCTCTTGCTTTATTCAGTTCGATTTGTTTTTCTGGCATATCGAATTCCTCATCTTCAGGAACATATTTAGCAATAGTAGCATCTAGAGTAGTGTAGTTATTGATTTTTGCATCTGCATTCAAAGGATCTTCAGGTAGTGCACGTACCGTTCCATAAGACAAACGCAGAGTGCTGTTAGCATCTGGATAATATTTTTCCTTTGGATTTGCTTCACGCATTCCTTTGGTCATCAAACGGAAAGCCTTTTGGAATTTTGCTTCTTGTGCTTTTTCCTCATCGGTTTGTGCTCTGTAATGATCTAACAGTGCAGAAGACAATTTAAATAGTGGATCGTTGTCTAACTTCTCCTTATCAGGATTGTCTAAAAATTCGCTTGCCGATTCTTTGGAACGGAAAATACTTGTTTTAAATGCTTCGGCAATATAGTTGGTGAAGTCCCCATTTTCCTTTTTACCTAATTCTGCTACGTATGGAGAAATTAAGTCTTTTCCACCTTTAGCATAGTATAGGTTTAGTTGCGCAGCAAGAACTGCTTGCTCCACATTCATATGAAGTTTATCGTAACGAGAATCTACTCCTTCTTTAAGTCGTGGAAGCATAGCTTCTTGTCCTTTTTCGTTTTGTTCTAGGTATTGGTTAATTCCGCTTCCTATAACGTAAGGTAAAGGTGCAAGAGCACTAGCACGTAGCAAACCGCCCATCAAATAGTTGTTGTGACGTGACTTTTCGTTCGTAGCAGCATAATACTCATAAATCGTAGGCATTACCTCTGCATAGGTTTTTCTGTTCTTACGTTTGTTTGCCCATTTGATGAACTTCTTTTCTGCTTCTGCCTTAGTAGCAGCAGTTTGATGTTCTTTAAGTGCATCGATCATTCCTTGGCGGTTCTTCCAGTAGTTTGCAATTCCAGCATACTTAGAAGCGTAGTCTAACTGAATTTCTCTATTCTCATCCATGTAGGATTTAAGCACGTCCATTGCTACTTTAGAGCCTTCTACCCAAGCTGGATATGCATACTCAACGTTTTGTGAAATTCCAGCCGATGGCATCCAACGATTGGTGCGTCCTGGATAGCCAAGAATCATAGCAAAATCTCCTTCTTTATGTCCGTTAAGGCTGATGTTAAGATGTTGTCTTGGTTCCAACGGTACGTTCTCTGCGGAGTATGGTGCAGGATTACCGTCTTTATCAGCATAAACGCGGAACAAAGCGAAATCTCCTGTGTGACGTGGCCACTCCCAGTTATCGGTGTCGCCTCCAAATTTACCAATGCTTTGCGGTGGGGTACCTACTAAGCGAACATCTTCGTAATCTTGGTATACAAAGTAATAGAATTCATTACCGCTATAGAAAGACTTTACCGAAACCGTATACTTCCCGTCTTCGTTATTCTCTTGCTCTATTTTAGCACTTTCACGTTGAATAGCTTTTCCTCGCTCTTCTTCGCTCATATCGTCGTTTAATTTCGACAAAATTCGCTTTGTTACATCATCCATTCGTACGAAGAAACGTACCGAAAGATTATCTGGTTTTAGCTCTTCAGATTTATCTGCAGCCCAAAATCCATCGTTTAAATGGTCGTTTTCTGGAGTAGATAATTGTGCGATATTTCCATATCCACAGTGGTGGTTAGTAAGAACCAACCCAGTAGACGATACGATCTCGGCAGTACATCCACCACCAAATTGTACGATAGCATCTTTTATGCTACTGTTGTTAATGCTATAAATTTCTTCCGCGGTGAGCTGTAAGCCCATTTTTTCCATGTCGCGCTGGTTGAGCCTTTCGATATGCATTAAGAACCACATTCCTTCGTTTGCATAAACAAAAGTGGTGCTCAACATAACGAGGAGCAGAACAAGTTTTCTCATAATTCAGGTTATTTATATTAAAAGTTATCTTCGCACAAATTTGCACATAATTGACATATATCCTATAGTTTTTATTGATAAATCCAAGGTTGCTATGCTATTTATCCTCACTTACTAGAATTAGTATTGTCAAAAAATAAATCTATCCTCCGATGAACGACAGTTCTTAGAAGTGGAGCTTGTCGCCCTATAGAAATCATTTAAGTAGAAGTGAGTAAAATATTCATGAAGCCACTGCGGTAATTTCTTAGGATAGCATTCAGAAGTGTAGTTTTAGATTCAAAACTTCGGATAAATTATGTTTGTATATCCGTTTTTGTCATATGAGTAAATAAAACTCCAAAATCAATAAAAAAGATAGCAGATGAATGTGTAGAGTCTCCCGCAGATATTTAAATTTATCAATAAAATATAAACGTTGCTACAATGACATTTTTTAAAGCTTTAGGATACTTTATGGCAATTGATTTGTTATTTTTAGTAATGGAAGTACAAAAGCTTTAATTCGAAAGATAGTCAAAAACCTAGCTATTTAATTCCAATTAGTTGTGGATTAATGAACTTCAAAGAACAATTTAATTCCGTATACTTGCCAGCTTGAAAAAATAACAGCTAATTAGGTAACCGTGGTTCGAAATTCTCCCACATTAAAAAACTAAGAAATCTTATATGCTTACTTTTAAAAAATACAGGCTGTCCATATTATTGGCCAGCTTTCATATTCTTATTGTTGCTGCCAGTAATTATTTGGTTCAGTTTCCGATTAACATTTTTGGATTCAAAGCCACTTGGGGCGCATTTACTTTTCCATTTATATTTCTGGCCACCGATTTGACAGTTCGACTTCTGGGCGCACAAATTGGTAGAAAAGTGATACTTTATGCGATGTTTCCTGCCTTGGTGGTTTCTTATTTGATCACCAACGGATTTAGAGGCGGTACTTGGCTGGGCGTAGACCAATTGTTTAGTTTCGATTTATTTGTAGCCCGGATTGCCATTGCCAGTTTTGCAGCGTATGTAATTGGTCAATTAATCGACGTTAATATATTTAATCGCCTACGTCAAAGCAAAACTTGGTGGTATGCACCAGTTGCTTCCACGCTTATGGGGAATTTGATAGATACTTATGCCTTCTTCTTTATTGCTTTTTACAAAACATCTGATGTTTACCTAGCGAAGAACTGGGTGGAAATAGCAACGGTAGATTATTTCTTCAAAGTATTAATCAGTAGTATTTTCTTTCTGCCACTTTATAAAATCCTTTTAAACCGTTTGGTAAAAAGGCTGAAAACAACATAGTAGAGAAAGCTTTGTTTTAAGAGGATAGAAAATGAGGAGTATATACTAACCACCTCGCAAGAATAGTGTTAAATAAATCAAATCGTCTTTTTCCAAATAGAAATTCTGACGATCTGATTTTAATACTATGTGTAATATTTACAGCAAAAAGTAAAAATGCTATGAGGTTTTAATTTCCAATAACCCTTCTAAATTCAGTTCCTTTTTGAGGTTTTTCGCATTTCTACTTTTCTAATTCTTCGTGAAGTATTTACGCAGCTCGGTAGTTTTGGTGAATACTGGACAACATTTCTGTAGTAGGAAATTTCTTAATGGATTCTTTTAAGTTGATTCCCATGGTTGGACCTAATTAGTGGTTTATCGGAAGCTCCATACGTATAGAACAGTTATTTTTTTAAGAGAAAGACTGTCGAAAAAGTTAAGATAAATTGCTTATTTGATGGTTACAACTGCTCTAAAAACTGAATACGCTTTTCGATAGGAGGGTGGGTGCTAAAATAGCTATTCAAAGTACTCATAAAGTTAGAGCTTTTCTTAGCATCCTTATCTGGACTATTGTCTATAAACATTTCTTTTACGTCTTCGTTTTTAATCGACTCAATATTGGAGTTACCAGAGATTTTTCGAAGTGCAGAAGCTAATGCCCAAGGTTTGCGAGTTAGTTCTGCTGCACCACTATCGGCAAGATATTCTCTTTTTCTGCTTAGTGCGAGTTTAAATATAATAGATAAAAAGTAAGCTACAGCTACAATTATCATGATAACGAGGATTGCTCCGCCGCCACCACCTTTGTCATCTCTACGATTGGACCGACCGCCCATTCCACCATAGAGAAAGGTTCTGAAAGCCATTTGAGCTAGGAATGAAAAAATCCCAACAAAGATTATTGAAATCACCAATAGACGCACGTCTTTGTTACGTATGTGCATCAATTCATGTGCAATTACACCTTCTAGTTCTTCATCGTTTAGGGTTTCAATAATACCAGTAGTTAGCGTAACGGTATAGTTTTTTTCTTTTAGCCCGCTAGCAAATGCATTTAGCGCTGGACTGTTTACTACTCGAAGTTTTGGCATGGGCATTCCAACGCTCATGCATAGGTTTTCAGTTAAATTATATACCCGCATATTGTCACGGCGTTCCAAGGTTTTGGAACCCGCTGCAAGATTTATCATCTTGGCATTGGCAAAATAAGCAATGGAAAACCATATAGCCACTCCAATAAGAACAAAAGGAATGGTCTCAATAAACATCTGTTTGCTTGCATCCCACTGTATGCCATGCAATTGGTGTGCAGTAGCATAGGTGGTAAAAGCAAATACTGCTAATAGTATTAAAGTAGGAAATGCCAGAAGTAAAAGAATCGACATATTGTTATTTCGATTTATTTGCTTCTGGAGTCCGATATATTTCATATTTGGAACCTTATATTATTAAAACTCCACTGCTGGTGGGGTATCCATTTGCTGACGCTGTTCTGTTCCTACGTCAAACATAGGTTGCGAAGAAAAGCCAAACATTCCGGCAAAAACCACATTAGGGAATTTTTGAACCGCTGTGTTAAGCTCACGAGTGGCAGAGTTAAAGTAACGACGAACCGAAGCTAATTTATTTTCAATATCCGACATTTCTTCTTGTAACTGCATGAAGTTTGCACTAGCTTTTAAGTCTGGATAAGCTTCTACTTGAATATTTAAGCCTCGAATAGCAGAAGTAAGTTGTTGTTCTGCTTGAATTTTATCGTTTATACCCGTTGCTTGTACTGCTTGTTGACGTGCATTGGTTATTGCTTGCAAAGTCTGTTGCTCATGCTTTACATAGCCTTTTACTGCATTGACCAATTGTGGAATTAAGTCGTGTCGTTGCTTTAATTGAACATCGATATCCGCAAATGCATTTTCACGATTGTTGCGTAAGCGTACTAGACCGTTATAAATTGCCACCACCCAAATAACGATGACTGCAACAACAATAATAGTGATTAATATTCCTGACATAATAGATTGGTTAATTGATTAATTAAGAACGTATAAAAATACGAAAAACTATTGGTTTAAAAGCGGTTTTGTTGATAGAAATACGACAGTGAACTTTTAAAAATATATAGACTTATTGCTCTAGAAATATATTTTCGATTACAATAAATTATATATTCGTTTCTTGTTCTAAGAGTAAAAGTTCTCCAGAATAATGGGAAACAAAAATATTGTAAATAGGAAAAGGTATCCCGCAGATTAATGCAGAATAAAAGTGGAGGAATGATCTTACTAACGCTATCTTATAGATACTACAATTCGGCCCTTTATGATATTTAGCGGACAATCCTATTAATAATTGGATATTGGTTAGAAAAAAATATAATTGTTGCAATAGGCTTAAAGAATAATAATAAGTACAATATAGTTAATTTTGTTAGGATTTATAAAAGTGTTTTTAACCTGCATCTAAAGAAGTGAAATATATAATAAGTGCGTTACTTTGTAACCTGTGTCATTATTATAGAAACCTTGTGTTTGTATTAACAAACCTATTGACACATAATTGCATATATTTAAAGCATACTTTAATAAGATAGTGGAGCAAAAATCAACAAAGAAAAAATCATTCGGATATAAGTTACTTAGGCTCCTAGCTTGGGCGTTAGTGTCCAGTGTGATTTTTGTATTTTTATTATTATTATTTATCCGCACACCTTGGGGGCAAAACATTATTGTGCAACGCGCAGTAAACTATGTTTCCGATAAAACCGATACCAAAGTTGCCATCGATAAACTCTTCATTACTATCGATGGGAATATCTCCCTTAAAGGACTTTACTTAGAAGATAAGAAGGGGGATACGTTGATTTATTCAAAATCTATAGAGCTAGATGTTCCGATTTATCCGATTCTTAAAGGGGATGGTATTGCTATTAACTCACTAGATTGGCGAGGCTTAAAAGCTACTATCCTACAAAAAGACACCTTAGAAGGATATAACTTTCAATTTTTAATCGATGCCTTCGTCTCCGAAACTGATGCACAAAAAGAAAGCACGGTAGAAGACACTAAACCTTTAAAACTTAAGATAGGAACCATCTATTTTCAAGATTTCGATATTATTTACCAAGATGTTTCCACTGGAATAGATAGTGAAGTAAAATTCGCCGAGTTGGATTTACGCTTCGATAAGATAGATTTAGAAACCATGGATTTCCGTCTTTCCAACACTTATTTATCGGATGCTACTATACGCTTAAAACAGTCACCAATTCCTATTGTAGAGAAGAATATAGAGGAAACTATCTTGCCATACTTGGTTTTGGATAAATTGAATTTGGCGAATGTTTTGGTAGCGTACGAATCTGTAGAGACTGGCATGAAAGCCAATGTAGACCTAGGGGATTTGTACTTGGAATTACCTAAAGCAGATTTAATTAATAACGATATTTTCGTAGAGGTGCTTCGCCTTACTAATACTGATATTGATGTAAAAAGTTATACCTCTAAAACGAAAGTTTTGGAAGTTGCTAAATCCGCCGAAGCCAAATCTGAAACTTTTAGTTGGCCTGATTTCATTCTAGCAATAAATGAAATCGACATACGCAACAACAATCTAAGTTATGTAGTAAACGATACCAAGGTAAAAACAAATGTTTTCAATCCGGACGCATTGATTGTAAAAGACTTTACTCTTCAAGCAAAAGAAGTATTTTTAAAAGATAAAACAGCAGGAGTACAGTTAAGTGCCATGCATTTTGAGGAGAAATCCGGGATTAAACTTAAAGAGTTTCAAGTAACTCTCGATGCAAACGACCAAAAGATAAGCTTAGAAAAACTAAAACTCCATTTAAACAACAACCGAATATCTGGTAAAGCAATTGCTTCTTATGCTAGTTTGGCAAAGTTTATTGATAAACCAGAAAGGGCTAGTGTAGCCTTAAATCTACCTAATTTCCAATTGGATCTACGCGATGCATTTCGTTTTCAACCTGATTTACGATCCAATGAAAGCATGCTAGCCTTGAGTCGTAATTATGTAAGAGGAAGTATAAATGCCTCGGGTAACTTATCAAATTTAACAGTGCCAAGAGCTTCTATTGCTTGGGGGAATACAAAATTAGACGCCGTAGGAAGTCTTAGAAATATAACCGACACCAAAAATCTAGCGTTTGATATAAGTACGTTTCATGCCATTTCCAAAAAACAAGATTTAGTAGCTTTTGTAAACGAAGAGGAATTAGGCTTGGACCTGCCCGAAGATATTTCCTTGACAGGAGATGCCAAAGGAAATTTGAAAAATATGGAGGTAAATGCAGAGCTTACTACTTCTCAAGGAATAGCAGTTGCTAAAGGATATTGGGTGAATGACCAAGGGATAGACTTCTCTGCCGATGTGGAGATAAAAGAATATAAGCTCAATGAGTTACTTAAAAATGATGCGTTAGGATCTTTAAGCTTTAAACTACATACCAATGGCTCTGGCGAAGATATTAACCATTTGGATATGGATTTAGATGCCAATCTTATTCATTTCTCCTTAAATGACTATCCGATTGATGATTTGAATCTAGTAGCAAAGATAAAAGATGGCGAAGGAAATCTTAAATCAATTTACAAAGATAGAAACCTCGATTTTGAGTTGGAGTCTTTTGTCCAGTTTGATTCCGTTTCACCACAAGCCAATCTCCGTCTAAATTTAATAGGAGCTAACTTAAATAAGCTAGGACTTTCCGATCGTGATATTCGCACCACTTTTGTACTAGATGCCGATTTTGAAGGGAATCGAGATAGCTACGATATTTTTGCAACGATAGGTGATGGCGTGTTTGTGTATGACGACAATACTTATTTGCTTGGAGATGTGTTAGCCACTGCGCATATTGAATCCGATACCACTTCTATTTGGTTAGACAATAAGATTGCCCGTTTGCAATTGGAAAGCAATGCTGCTCCAGAAGAATTTATTGCGTCTGTAAATAAATACGTTAGAAGTTATTTCTCTAGAAGAGAACCTGTTCTTTCCGAAGACAAAAAGCCAGTGAAAATGTTGGTGAAAGGGCAAATAAATGAAGATCCATTGCTAAATACGATTCTATTGCGGAAGGTAGAAAAGTTAGATACAATAAAGATTGACGTAGATTACGATGAAGCAGATAGAAGATTAATCGCTGGGGTTAGTGCGCCTTTGGTTATTTACGATGGGAGTGAGTTACATAATTTGAAATTCGATATGAAGGCGATTAAAGAAGACTTCGATTTCGATTTAGGTTTCGACAATATTAAATCTGGTCCATTCGATCTACCAGTAACCCATATATACGGAGAGCAACGAGACAAAGACCTTTACTTGAACTTCAATGCCATGCACAAGGGCGAGTATTTTTTAAGCCTTCCGGCGATTCTTTCTGGCACCTCCGAAGAGCTTAAACTACATGTTCCTCCAACGGATATTATCCTTACCGGAGAGAAATGGCATGTTCCAGAAACAAATGAAGTGCGAATAACCAGCAATAAAGTGGTGTTCCAAGACTTTAGGTTTTCTAAAGGAAGCGAAGTCGTAAACTATTCCAATGACTTAATAGATACAGAAGAACCTCAAGTAGCAATTGCTTTTGAAAACTTTAATTTAAAAGAGATTTTAAACTATTTAAATCCCGAGGAAGAATTTGCGAAAGGAGATTTAAATGGCAGTTTTGCTTTAATCAATCCATTCGAAACACCAGGAATAATTGCCGATTTAGCGATTACAAGCTTAGATATATTTGATGTTGATTTGGGAGTACTGACTCTAAACGCTGAATCTTTGGGAACGGATAGCTACGATTTTGCATTGGCTTTAAAAGAAGGTTTGATTGATCTAAACCTTGATGGAGACTACAACACAGTGGGCAGTTCTCCCGAAGTAGATTTGGAACTAGCCATAAACAAGTTTGATGTAGCGGCTTTGGATGGGTTTACAATGGGTGAAATACGAGACGGAAAAGGAACATTCTCTGGGAACTTTACTATGTCGGGACCTATAAAGGAATTGATCTATAAAGGGAATCTCGATTTTGCCAATGTAGACTTTACTGTATCCAAATTAAATGCACCGTTTAGTTTGATTAATACTTCGCTTAAAGCGGATAATAAAGGCTTTTATTTCGATAATTTCAAGATTTATGATGAGACGAAAAACGACCTTGTAGTAAATGGAACCATCGGTACAGAGAATTTTTCCAACCCCACATTTGATTTAAGAGTGCTTAGCGATAACTTCCACGTGATTAATGCATCTCCAGACGATAATGACTTTATCTATGGAAAAGCAGCAATTGATTTAGATGCTACTATTAAAGGAAATTTATCCTTTCCTAAAGTCACTATGAAGGCAAGTGTATCTGAAGATACCGACATCACTTACATAATGTCCTCTGCCAACGCATCCATGGAAAGTAGAGATGGCGTAATAGAGTTTGTAAATAGACAAAATCCGGATGCCGTGCTAACCGCAAAAAATGAAGAGAGTAAAACACAAGCTGTAAGTGGTCTGGACTTTAGTGCTTCGCTTAAAATAGGAAGAGAGGCAAAAGTGAACATTATAATTAATAAGGAAACGGGAGATAACTTTAAAGTTTTTGGCGATGGAGAATTCCAATTCTCTATAAAACCAAATGGTACTATGTTGCTTAGCGGTGCTTATGATGTTGCTGGCGGACATTATGAAATGAATCTCTATAACTTGGTTAATCGCAGATTCGAATTAGTAGAAGGAGGGCGAGTAACGTGGACTGGAGATATAATGGATGCGGATTTGGATGTAAAAGCCAGGTATAGTGTAGATGCTTCGGCATCGCCTTTAATGGCCGCAGTGAACTCGGGGGCCGATCAATCTACACAAAATAAATTTCGTCAGGTATTGCCTTTCTTCGTATATCTTAACATTGGCGGAGAAATTACTAGACCGGAGATTTCTTTTAATCTAGATATGCCCGAAGATAAACAAGGCGCAATCGGTGGTCAAGTTTTTGGACGAGTACAACAATTAAATCAACAAGAAGACGAACTAAACCGACAGGTGTTTTCTCTTTTAGTGATGAGTAGATTCTTTCCAGACGCGGGTAGCGATGGAAGTGAAGGTGGTATAGCATATGTAGTCAGAAACAACCTTAACGACGCCATTTCCGATCAGTTAAATGCCTTTTCCGACAAGCTTTTAGGAAGTTCGGGAATAGAGTTAGACTTTGGATTGGAAAGCTATACGGATTACCAAGGCGATGGGCCACAGGATCGAACACAACTAGATATTGCAGCCCAAAAAAAGCTCTTTGACGATAGATTGATTGTGCGTGTTGGTAGTGAAGTGGATTTAATTGGGAGCAGTGCTACGGGAGAAGAAGCTACGCCGTTAATCGGAAATGTAAGTGTAGAGTACTTAATAACTCCTAGCGGAAAATATAGTTTACGTGCATTTAGAAAAGATTCTTATGACAATATTATAGATGGCCAATTGGTAGTAAATGGTATTGCATTAATTTTCACACAAGAGTTTAACGAATATAGAGAGTTATGGGAGGCAATTATGCGCGGCGAAACAAAAGAGGAGCGTAAGCAAAGAAAAGAGGCTAAGGCAGCTGAAAAACAGAAGGAAAAAGAAAGAAAGGAATTAGAGGAAATGGAACGTTCTATAGAGGAGTCCGAGACAAAAGAAACTGAAGATAAGTGAGAAAAGTAAAAACATATAAATTCTTTATAGTTGCAGTGTTCATGATGCTACAGGCATGTAGTGTTAAAAAATACATTCCAGAGGGCAAGAAACTTTATAGTGGAGGAGAAGTGGAATTGGAGTCGGATATGAAAGTAGAGCACGAAAAACGACTTATAACAACGCTTGAAAAGGTCTTGGAACCCGAACCTAATAAGAAATTTCTAGGAATGCGATTAGGGCTCTACTACTATTATAAAATGCAAGCGGAAGATCCGAGCTTTTTAACCAAGTTTTTCTATCGTAAAATTGGAGAGAAACCTGTCTATAAAGAAGATGTAGAGGAGATTGAAGTTCGAAACCTACTGATAAACCGATTGGAAAACAGAGGCTTTTTCTATAGCACTGCCACCTCACAGTTCGAAGATAAAACGTATAGTAGTTCTATAAAGTATTCCTTAAAAGTCACTAATCCATATCAAATGGTAACGTATCATTTAGACTCTATGCCAGAACCTGTTTACGGAGAAATTAAAAAGAGCTTCGATAAATCGCCATTTAAAGAAGGGATGCGTTTTGATTTGGCTAATCTAAAAAGAGAGCGTACCCGAATGGATGCGGATTTAAAAGAGGCAGGGTATTATAATTTTAATGGGGAATTCTTGAAGTTTGAAGCCGATACCAACCAATATGATAATAAGAAATTTGATCTTTTCTTAGGACTTAAAGATAATGTGCCAGAAGAGAGTTTAGTACCATATAAAATATCGAAGATTAATGTGTATGCAAACTATGATGCACAAGATAGTACTGTGGTAGATTTAGTTAGGTTTAATGAGAAAAACTATATTAATAGCGAAGATTATTTTAAGTCGAAATATTTAGATCCATTCATCACCTTAAAAGAAGGGCAATACTATAATGCGCAAACGTCTAAAAATACAACAAGACGACTTTCTTCCATCGGATTATATAAATATGTAAGCTTGCAGTACAAAGAAATAGACAGTAGTTTAACCGGTGAGTTAGGGCAATTGGAAGCCAATATTTTCTTGTCGTCCCTAAACAAACGAGCGGTACGTGCCGAATTACAAGCAGTAACAAAATCCAATAATTTTGCTGGCCCTGGACTAAGTTTGACCTCCACTAGTAGAAACCTTTTTAAAGGGGGAGAGACGCTAAATTTGATTCTTAAAGGAGCTTATGAGTTTCAAGCATCGGCAAAGGGAAGTGGCGCAAATTATAGCTTAGAGTCAGGAGCAAAAGCAGAAGTTATTTTTCCGCGAGTTATTTTTCCCATTCCTATTAAAACAGACTTTTTTAAACACAACATCCCAAAAACAAGAACTAGTATTGAAGGAGAATACCTACACCGTTCCAAACTCTACACCGTCTTAGCTGGAACAGCGCAATTTGGATATACTTGGCAGGCAAGTAAATACGTGCACTATGAGATAAATCCTATCTCGCTTAATTACACGAAATTATTTTACACCTCTTCGGCATTCGAAGATATTTTAAATCAGAACCCATTCATAAAAAGCAGTTTCGATCAGAAGCTTATCGCTGGACTTACTTCTTCTTACACCTATAATGGGTTTATAGACACGCATAAGCCACATCAGTTCTATGTAAATACAAACATGGAATTAGCTGGAAATACGGTTAGCATGCTTGGTCGTCGTTCTGAAGAAACCGATAAAAAACAAATAATAGGACTCGAATACGCGCAATTTGCCAAAGCGGATTTAGATGTTCGATACCATTTAAATTTAGGTAAAGAACGTCTTCTTGCAGTACGAGCCTATGGTGGGTATGGGCATGCTTATGGAAACTCGGATATAGTTCCATATATAAAACAATTTTACTCTGGCGGTCCTTATAGTGTACGAGCATTTCGTATTCGATCTCTAGGACCAGGAACATTCAGTGAAGCCGATAATTCAAATATAAATTACTTTGATAAAACTGGTAACATCCGATTGGAAGCCAATATTGAATATCGTTTTCCGATATATTCCTTTTTAAAAGGAGCTGTTTTTACCGATGCAGGAAATGTTTGGAACTCCAAAACAAACGATATGTATAATGGAAAAGATAAGTTTACCAGCAATTTCATAAAAGAATTTGGAATGGGAGCAGGAGTAGGGCTTCGAATAGACGTACAAGGATTTGTTATCCGATTTGATTTGGCGGCTCCGTTCCATGATCCATCCTTACCGAAAGGAGAACGATATAAGTTTGATATGAGTAAGTCAGTGCTGAACTTTGCTATAGGCTATCCGTTCTAAGATAACCTGTGTATATGCTACAGCTTATGGATAGTAGATAATACGAGTTAGTAATAACTAGAGAAACTCTAATACTTTGCAGAAGATCTTTTAATGCACTCGCTAAAGCTTGATTAGGCTGTTCTAAATCTTTATTTTTACCCAACAAAAAAATTAAACTATGTTACAGATAGATTCACATCGTATGGTAACCTACGATTTTACTGCAAAAAAATCTGCAGTAGAGATGCAAGTTTTAAATTCTTTAGAAGGAGCAACGCAGGATATTCCAGCGGCACTTTTGAAAGAGATTAAATATGCTTTCGAAAAAGAAACCAGTCAAGTGTTTATCCAATACGGAGAAACCACCAAGGTATGGGCGGTTTTTGCTAAGAAAAAGGCTACTTGCCAAGATATAGAGAAAGAAAACCTGCGTCAGTTTGCAGCAAAGGTTTACAAGGAAACTTTCAAGTTAGCAACAGAAGCCAGTTTAGATTTGCAAATGCTAACTAAAGATTTCCAATTTGCTTTTCTAGAGGCATTTGCATTAGCTAGCTACCAGTTCTTAGCATACAAAAAGAAGAGCGACAATCGTACTTTACAAACGGTATCGGTAAACGCAAGTTTGGATACAAAACAAGAAAAACTATTGTCGAGTATTTTGACAGGAGTTTCTGCCACACGAAATTTAGTCAATGAACCTCCATGTGCTAAGGATGCAGTGAAATTTGCAGAATTATGTGTGCGTATAGGAGAAGAGGTAGGTTTTGAGGTTGAAGTTCTACAAGAGACCCAAATTGAAAGCTTAAAAATGGGAGGGATTCTAGGTGTAAACAAAGGATCTTCTATTCCACCAACATTAACTGTTATGGAGTATAAACCAAAAGCTGCGGTAAACAAAAAGCCTTTGGTACTTGTAGGAAAAGGAGTGATGTTCGATACTGGAGGATACTCTCTGAAAACAGGGAATTACATGGCAGGAATGAAAGCGGATATGGCAGGAGCTTCTACCGTTTTAGGGACGATGATAGCTTTGGCTAAGTCAGAGTTGCCTTACTATGTAGTAGGAATCGTTCCAGCGACCGACAATAAAATCAGTAGCGATGCTATCGTTGTAGACGACGTTTTGACCATGCATAACGGAAAAACCGTTGAGGTTGGGAATACCGATGCTGAAGGAAGACTTATTCTTGCCGACGCTCTTAGTTATGCCTCTAAGTTTAAACCAGAATTAGTAATAGATATTGCAACACTCACAGGTGCTGCTGCAGCGATTACCGGGCCATATGGAACAGCTATGGTTGGAAACAACGAGCAAGCTGCTACGGACTTGCAGGTTGCAGGAAAGCAAGCTTATGAGTTGCTTGTAGCATTGCCATATTGGTCAGAGTTCGATGACTTGATAAAAAGTGATATTGCCGATCTGAAAAATATTGGAGGACCCATAGGAGGTGCCACAACTGCTGGTAAATTCCTAGAACACTTTACAGATTACCCATGGGTGCATTTAGATATTGCAGGACCATCGTTCTTGGAGAAAGCAATAACCTATAAGCCAATTGGTGCAAGTGGCGTAGGCGTACGTCTACTATTACAGTATATCAGCAACAAAATAGACGCATAATTGTATAGCTTATGAACTATGCTGTTTTACTCTTATTATTGCTATTTAGTCTAACCTTTGGCTTTTCTGCTTGGGAGAAAATCTCCGATTGGAAAGGAAATAAAGAGTTCTTAAAATCTTACTTTATAGCTACGTGGGTGCCACCATTTATATCCATAATTATGGGGGTATTATTGCTTGTAGAAATTGCAGCCACGGTGATGGGAGTACTAGCTATGTTCGCCATTTTACAAGAAAAAACTTTCAGAAATCTTTCGTTATATGCAGGCTTACTATATTGTCTGGCATTACTTATCCTACTTATAGGGCAGCGTATAGCGAAAGACTATGATGGCGCTAGAAATATTGTGATATATTTTATTCCAGCTATCTTCTTAGTGTTCTTAGTGCAATAGGGAAACGTAGGGAGAGTTCTGTAAACCTGTAAAGTTGTAAATGTGTGAATCTGCGAATTTGTTTAGTACTAGCTACTAATTAAAAAGTGATTCGTCTACAGGTATTCGTCGTCGCTCAGGCTTTTAAAACTAAGTGCATTGAAATTCTGAAGGATATTGAGCACTTTTGTTAGCTAGTGTAAGAAAGGTGGTTGAAAAGTTAATTAGCGTTTTTACAATTTTACAAATTCACGAATTTACAGCCTTACTTATACATTTCAATTCTCTTTCTATACAATAATAGGAAATTATTAACAAAAGTAATCAGTGCTACTGCTAAATAACTATTAAATTCATACACTATTAAAATAGCATTTATGAAAACAAATCTATCGAGTTCTCTTATTTGGGTAGCGCTTATTTTATCGGTTACTATCTTTTTATCTACTACTATTTTAGTAAATGGATATAAAACCAAATATAATGTTGCAGAAACGGTTTCTGTTACTGGAAGTGCACAGACAAATTTTGAGTCAGACATTATAAAATGGACTGCACAATATGCACGGAAATCATTGGATATTTCGCAAGCATCCACTTGGTTAGGGCAGGATCGAGAAGCAGTAAAAACCTTTTTAAATGAACAAGGAATTCCAGCAGAGGACATTGTTTTTCAGGCGGTTAATATCAGTAGAGATTATGAGTATGAATACGACACAAGAGGAAATTCCTCCCGTATTTTCTCAGGATACTCATTATACCAAAGTGTAGTTATAGAGTCTAATAAGTTGGATATTGTAGAGCAAGCTGCTCGTGAAATATCCTCCTTATTGAGTCAAGGTATTGAGTTAACTTCCAATCAACCACAGTTTTACTACAGCGATTTGGAAAGTTTAAAATTAGATCTTATTAAAGAGGCTTCAGAAAACGCTTTTCAACGTGCTACCAATATTGCCTCCGAATCTAAAGCAGAAGTGAAAGGAATGCAACAAGCCGATTTAGGAATTTTTCAGATTACTGGACAATACGAAGATGAGGATTATTCCTATGGTGGTGTTTTCAATACGCACTCTCGTAATAAAACTGCACACATCACACTACGTGCTAAATATCAGCTAAAGTAAATCTAGGTTAATAAGAGAAAAGTTTATGAATGGAACAGCTTTTCAAGCCGGTGAGTTTCTTCATGATTTATCAAGTATTCGACTTTTATAATTAAACCAAAGCGAGCAGATAAGTGCCACTAAGGTAAAGCTAACGGTTCCATAATCTATCAACTGTGTGTCTATGGTCTGATTAGTTAGCTTTTTGATTAAGAAGGCGATATAACTGGAAGGCATGTCTTTTTCCCCTAATTTATGCAGAATACTATAATGCCAATCGGTTAAAAAACAATATCCCCAGCCTTTCCAAAATCCTAAAACTATCCAAGAACCTAATGTGACTATTAAGGAAATTAAGTTGAGTTTACGCCAACGAGGAAATAACCAGCCACACAGATTGAATAAGATTAATACGGTATGCAAAGCATAAAAGAAATAGTTTAGAAATTGAAAAACTAAATTATCCATGCAACGGTAGCTTAAAATTTGAATTACCTCTATATGCTGATGGGAGGCTTGAGTTCTTGTATTTGATAGATGCAATTTTGTGTGCATTCAACGCCTATCAAATATATCCAATTCGATTTCAATAAGGCCAAATCACTATTTTTGCTTTTCAAAAAATAGAGAGTTTTTTATGCTGCATTGTAGAGCAGACCTTGGTTAAATATCTTTTAGTGAAATGTAGCTAAAAAGCCTTTAGAAGTTGATGTTCATTATCTTTTTTATCGATAAGCGACTATAAATTACGAATATATTATTGAAAGCTGTATTTTTGTTGGAAGATAGTCTTGTTTTAGATAATTATAAATAACAAATAAAATAAATAATGAAAGTTTTAATGATCGGTGCTGGAAACATGGGAGCGACCTATGCGGAAGGAATGGCGAAATCTAATTTACTAAATAATCATAAACTACAAATTTATGATAAGAGTGCGGTAAAACTAGAGGAAGCCAAGGAGAAAGGTATATTCGATGTCTACGCAGATTTGAAAGAGTGTTTGCCAAAAGCAGACATTGTGTTTCTAGCTGTAAAACCCTATCATAAAGAGGAGTTGTTTGAGGAGATGATACCTATGCTAAACGATAATCAAATGTTTGTATCTCTAATGGCCGGTGTAACAGTACAAACGATTATGGAAGGTTTGAATAAGAAAAAGGTAGTTCGAGCTATGCCCAATTTACCTGCACAAATTGGCTTAGGGATGACATCCTACACCGCTTCTAAGGAGGTAACCAGATTGGAGTTGTTGGTAGTTCGTAATTTATTAGACATGACAGGGCAATCGATTCATGTGGAGTCGGATAAGTGGATAGATGCGTCCACTGGAATTTCTGGAAGTGGTCCGGCGTATGTATTTTACTTTATGAATGCTATGTTAGAAGCTGCTAAAAAGATGGGTTTCTCCAATTATGATTCCCGAGTATTGGTTACGCACACATTCCAAGGAGCAGTACAGCTTTTTAACGAGTCGGATATAACGCCAAAAACCTGGATGGACCGCGTAGCCTCGAAAGGAGGAACAACCCAAGCAGCATTGGACTCTATGGAGGAAAATAATGTAAAAGAATTGATTGAAGAAGCAGCTTATGCTGCTTTTGAAAGAGCAGTGGAGTTGGGGTTGGAGTGATTGTATGAACTTGATAATGGAACCTAAATAAAATATATATTAAGAGATTTTTTCCTAAAGAGAACCTTAGAAGGTTTAATAATAGGCCAAACAAAATACAAGGCTTATGTAGGAGTCAAAAATCTAGCATTATGTTTATAGGTAAGTAAGAGGATAACAAAAATATTTAAATTCTTTACAATCTATTGTAAAAAGCAGAAAACTACTTTAGTACTCCATAAATTATAATAACAAGCTCATGCGTTTTACAACGAAATCAATATGCTTCTTAGGATATATGTTATATTTGTGGGAACTTCAATTATAACGTATGACTTTAATAAAATCAATTTCCGGAATAAGAGGAACTATCGGAGGCTTACAAGGGGATAACTTAACGCCGATAGATGTGGTGAAATACGCCGCAGCATATGGTAAATGGATAAAAGAACAACGAAATAAAAAAGACTACCGTGTGGTGGTAGGAAGAGACGCGAGAATTTCGGGAAATATGGTGCAGGAATTGCTTATGCAAACTTTGGTAGGCATGGGAATTCACGTAATCGATTTAGGATTATCTACGACACCAACCGTAGAAATGGCTGTGACGATGGAACACGCCGATGGTGGAGTGGTTCTTACTGCAAGCCATAATCCAAAACAATGGAATGCTTTAAAATTATTAAATAAAGACGGAGAGTTCTTGAATGCAGCTGCAGGTCAAGAAATCTTAGACTTCGCAGAAGCAGAATCCGTTAGCTTTGCAGAAGTAGACGATCTTGGGAAAATCACCGTTAATGATGCGTATATCGACCTTCATATTGATGCAATTTTAGACTTACCATTGGTAAACACCAAAGCCATAAAAGAGTCTAAATTCCGTGTAGTTGTAGATGGAGTAAATTCTACTGGTGGTATTGCTGTGCCATTACTATTGAACCGTTTGGGAGTAGATACTATAAAGTTATATTGTGATCCAACAGGCGAATTCCCTCACAATCCAGAACCATTAAAAGAGCATCTAGGCGATTTGATGAAGGAAGTAACTTCCAACAGAGCAGACTTAGGTATTGTGGTAGATCCAGATGTAGATCGATTAGCATTTGTAGATGAGAATGGAGATATGTTTGGCGAGGAGTATACTTTAGTCGCAGTAGCAGATTACATCTTGAGTCACACGCCAGGAAGTACGGTAAGCAATATGTCGTCTACCAGAGCTTTGGCCGATGTAACAGAGAAACACGGACAAACCTATACCGCAAGTGCAGTAGGAGAGGTGAATGTGGTTACGGAAATGAAAAACACGAAAGCCGTTATAGGAGGAGAAGGAAACGGTGGTATTATTTATCCGGAGTTACATTATGGTCGTGATGCGTTGGTAGGAATAGCATTGTTTTTATCTCACCTTGCTGAGCAGAAGCTATCGGTTAGTGCCTTGCGCGCTAGCTATCCATCGTATTTTATGAGCAAAAAGAAAATAGACCTTCAGCCAGGCTTAGATGTAGATGGAATTTTAAAGCAGTTGGAGACAACGTATGCAAATGAAAAGCATAGTACGATAGATGGATTGAAAATTGATTTCCCAGATAATTGGGTGCACTTACGTAAATCCAATACCGAACCGATTATTAGAATCTACACCGAAGCTTCTACGCAAGAAGCGGCGGATGCTTTAGCAGATAGATTTATAGCTGAGATTAAGGCTTTAGTGTAATTACACTTGTAAAATATACAGATTGAAAAACGAATTTCACTTAAATAGTGGATGCGTTTTCTTGTTAAACAGCACTTCTGTGTTTCCAGCGTTTATGAGACCAAAGGTAATATGCTGGTGCTTTGTAAATTTGTTTTTCTATCTCGTCCAAGAACATTCTTGTTATTTCGTAATCGGGCATGTTTTTTGGCTCCATAGTCAGTGGGATAAAGCGTGCGCTGTAATAGCCACGTTTTACTTTCTCCACATGTAAGTATACCGGTATTTGTCCTAATCTCTTGGCGAGTTCTTCTGTGCCAACAAATACTGGAACACGAATGCCCATAAAGGTATCTACGTGCTTATAGTCTGAAATCTTTGGAGTTTGATCGGATAAGATTAAAGTAAGTGATTTTTGCTTGTCGCGATGCATTCGAAATAACATGGAAACAATTTGTTTGTTAGTTACTATTTCGGCACCAAATTTTCCGCGAATTTTTTTGACCAATCTATCGAAGTTGGGGTTTCGAAGTTGTTTGTATACCGCAAGTCCTTTATAAGGCATGTGTTTAGTAAGAATACCACTCCATTCCCAACTAGCATAATGCCCGCACATAAGCAATACGCTTTTATCCTGATCGTATAACTCTTGCAGAAGCTCTGGATTCTCGAACTGGAAACGACGGTTTATTTCTTTTTCAGAAATAGTTAAACTCTTCACGGTTTCTACCAATATATCGGATAGATGAACATAGAAATCTTTAGCAATTTGCTTTCGTTCTTTATCTGTCTTGTTAGGTAAGGCTAAAGCTAAATTTTCTTTTACTACCTTGCGTCGATAGCCTATAACATAGTACGACAAAAAGAAAAGTATATCCGACAATATATATAGTACGGACATGGGTAAAATTGAAATTATCCACCATAACGGATATACCAATATATAAAGAAGTCGTTGCATAGGCTTATTTCCAGCAAAACTAAGTAATTTTGCGCAATAGGTTTTTAAAAAACAACATTATAAAATGACAAACAATTTTAATATAATAATTGGTGCAATTATAGCTGCCAATGTAATTTTCTCTATGCGCGGATTTAAAGACGTAGCATTTTTTAATAAATTCAAATTTAACATAAGGCAAATTCGGTCGGGAGAGAACATTCGTTATCTCAGTTCGGGGTTTCTACACGTAGACACTACTCATTTGATTTTTAATATGCTAACCTTCTTTTTCTTTGCTCCAGTGATTGTTGCGTATATGGGGGATATAAAAATGGCTATTATTTACTTTGTGAGTTTACTTATAGGAAATATCTTTTCTTTTTTCTATCATAAAGACGAATTGCATTATAGTGCAGTAGGGGCAAGTGGTGCGGTAATGGGAATTTTATATGCGGCAATATTGCTCAATCCTGACATGACTTTACTTTTATTCTTTGTTCTTCCAATTCCTGCATGGCTTTTTGGAATTGCTTATCTAGGCTATTCGATTTATGGTATGAAAAATCAGCGGGATAATATAGGGCACGATGCGCATATTGGTGGTGCAGTGGCTGGATATGTACTTACTTTAGCATTCTTCCCTCATTTACTCCAAACTAGTTTGTGGATAGTACTTTTACTTGCTCTGCCAATTCTTATTTTATTTGTGTTAACCAGGTTAGGTAAGATTTAAAAAATACTTTACAACGTATTGTATAAAACAAAAACTCTCGAGGCATTCTTTGCTTCGAGAGTTTTTTATAATTTGATAAAAGCTATTATTAATCTAATAGTTCTCCTATAAAACTATGTAGTTGTGGACCTCTTAAGTCTTTACCAACTATTTTTCCATTGGAATCAATAACAAACGATGCAGGAATGGCACGGATCTGATATTGTTTAGCAATTGGATCGTTCCAGAACTCTAAGTTGGAAATCTGATGCCAAGTTAATTTGTCTTTTTCTATTGCTCCTAACCACTCTTTCCTATTTCTATCAAGAGAGACTCCTACTATCTCCAATCCTTTATCGTGATATGCTTCATAAAGCTTTACTAGGTTTGGATTTTCAACTCTACAAGGACCACACCATGCTGCCCAAAAATCGATAAGGGTATACTTTCCTTGCTTCATTACATCCGATAAAGCAAGCTCATCACCTTCTGGAGTTTTTGCAGAAAAATCAGGGACGATACTTCCTACGCTTAAGTTTGTTTTATTAATTTCAATAAGCTCCTTTATAGCCTTTGTTTGTTCGTGATTGGCTATAGCAGGAGTTAAGTGGCTAATCATTTTTTCTGCCTCTTCCGCGTTTATTTGCTTTGTTTGCAATAGATTTCTAACAAGCATCACGCTGAATATAGAATTGGAGTTGTTTTTAATATGGTTTTTTCCAATATCAGCTTGCAGTTTTTGGTAGCCCATCATTTCTTTCTCAAGTTCTTGGAACTCTTTGGAACTCTGACCATGTTCTTGCACCACAGCAGACGCTCTAGTGTTTAACTCTGCCATTTGCTTATTGATGTCAGAGATATCGCTAACATAGTTATAGTACCCTTCGGTGGCTGAGTTTCCAGTGATGGTAGATGCTCCAGGATCTTCTTTCTTTATAATTACATGTAAGTCTTGGCTTTCTGGAAAATACAACAGATTTGCAGGAACCTCTTCTGTTCGCATTAGGTAAATATCTCCTGCCTCGGCAGTGGCAAATGTTCCAGAAAATGTTTCGTTTTGAATCATTAATGTATCCACCGGCTGTGGTTGGTCATTAACAATTTTTAGAACATAAACAGGTACTTGGTCCTCAAAGCCTTTTGCTTCTCCATTTACTGTGTAGGTGTTTCCGCTATCGGTACAAGCGGTAAAAAGCCCCATAATTGCAATGGAGAAAGCGGTTAAAATTAAACGCATAAGTTTGTTGGATTTTAGAATTAAATAGTTAATCTAGATTACATATTGCTGGGTCGAAATATTCGCGCATCAATTACAAGTGCAAGCTAGTATTGTCAATAATTAGCGCAATTTACATCAAAAACTATAGATTGACTTTGTCTTTAAACCTTTTTTAAGAATTTGATATAACAATAAATCAGACTGCAAGACAAAAATGCTCACAGTCTGATTTTCTGATTTTTTAAATAGAATTGATATTAAACTTTTGGAAGATTCTCTCCAGTTTTCATTTTCCAGGCATCTAGCATCCAGCTTGTTTTCTCTATATCTGCAATGTATCCAGTCAATAAGTCTGCTGTACCTTCGTCATTTGCATCGGTTGCTTTATTTAACGTTGTGCGCAGTTGTTTAAGAATGGTTCGATGGTCTTTTAAAAGGACTTCTATCATCTCTATATCGGTAAGTGAAGTAGCAGCTTCCTCTAGACTTGATTTTTCTAAATATTCCGAGTAGTTGCTCACTGGTCTATAACGGAGAGTAAGAATACGCTCAGCTACTTCATCGATTTTGACTTGTGTATCGTTGTACATCTCCTCAAATTTATCGTGAAGGATGAAGAAGTCTCTTCCAGTAATATTCCAATGGAAATTTCGTAGTTTTTGATAATATAAATGGTAATCAGCCAAAAGCAAATTCAATTCTTTTGCCGTTGCATTTATCTTTTCTTTATCCAAATTTAAAAAGCTCATAGTTTATTTTTTTTATTTGCATAAAGATAGGATAAATAGGGCAAATTAGAATAGGTTAAACTGGCTTTAATAGGAAGTTAACGAAGAGATTTTAGAATTGTTAACATATCGCAAAAAGACTTGTTACATGGTATATACTTTTTTAAACTTATACTTTTTTCTTTATCCACTTAAAGTATTTAAAAGGTGGATATTGAAACGGAAGATCCATCCAAGTCGAAGATTTTAATATCGCTCGTTGGTTGCTAAATGCCATAAAACTATCTTTTCCGTGATAGTTACCCATCCCGCTATTTCCTACTCCTCCAAAAGGCAGATGGTGGTTGGCAATATGTAGCAGTGTATTATTGATGCATGCCCCACCAGAAGTGGTGTTTTCTAAAACACTTTCTGCTTGTTTGTTTTTTCCGAAATAATATAAAGCCAAAGGTTTCTCATTCTTGTTTATGTATTCAATAGCTTCTTGAATATCGGAGAAAGTCATAATAGGAAGAAGCGGACCAAAAATCTCTTCTTGCATAATTTTTGTATCTGTCGATTTTAATTCTATTATAGTTGGTGCAATGTATCTTTCCTCTTTATCGTATTCGCCACCATATATTACTTTCTCCTTCTCAATTAATCCTAGCAATCTATCCATAGCGTTATCATGTACGATTCTTCCGTAGTGTTTGCTTTTTTCGGGATTCTCCCCATAGATTTGTTTGATGTACTTTATCATTTGTTTAAACAAATCCTGTTTTACAGATTCGTGTACGATTAAATAATCTGGAGCGATACAGGTTTGTCCTGCATTCAGAAATTTTCCCCAAACAATACGCTTGGCGGCTATTTCCAGGTTACTGTCATTATCTACAATACAAGGGCTTTTTCCGCCTAGTTCTAAAACAATTGGAGTTAGATGCTCTGCTGCTGCTTTCATTACTACTTTACCTAGTTTCGGGCTTCCTGTGAAAAATATGAAATCAAACTTTTTGCTAAATAATAGGGTGTTGGTTTCTCTACCACCTTGCACAAGGCTAATGTAATTTGAATCAAAACACTCCGTTATCATTTCCTCTATCACTTTGGCTAAGTTGGGCGCATCTGGAGAGGGTTTGATTATAGCACAGCACCCAGCGGATATGGCACCAACTAAAGGGTTTATTAATAACTGAAATGGATAATTCCATGGAGACACTATAAGAGCAACTCCCAGAGGTTCGAAATAAATACTGCTTCTAGATGGTAATAAGTGTAATGGGGTAGTAACAGATTCAGGTTTTGCCCATTGTTTAAGATTTTTTCTATGGTAACGAATTTCATTAAGTACAATGCTTATCTCCGTTAAATAGGCCTCTTCAGCCGATTTATGTAGGTCTTTCCACAGCGCTTTCTCTATTTTCTTTTCATATTTTTGAATAACACGTTCTAATTTTCGCAATTGCTGTAGTCTAAAAGAAATAGGCTTTGTATGTTGGGCTTTGAAAAAAGCATTTTGTGCAAGAAGATGCTTGTCGATGGTGGTTTCGGAGGTTTCGTTCATGGTTTTGAAATGCGAGACTTTATACGGATTAGGAATTATAAATCTAACGAATTAAATCTACACCAATGCTTTCTTGATTTAAGATTTCGACTTCTATTCTGTTTTGAGAAAGATATGGCTAAGCAGTGAGCAGATGTTTTTTTATATTTGCACGCATTATCCTATCACCGCATGTTTTTTAAAAAGAATTCTATGGAAATTTGTCTGAATAGATAAAAACTGTTTTATAGAAATCTTTGAGAAATATAGAGTGTTAAATCATATTTAATTGTATAATGCTAAGTATCTTAAAAATCTAATAAAAACAAGTAATGCAGAAGCTAAAAATAGTAGAAGTATCATATATCACACACAATGTAAAGCGTTTTGTACTTGAAAAGCCAAAAGACTTTCCACTATACACTCCAGGGCAGTCCGTTAGTGTTTCCATTGATAAGCCAGGCTGGGAAAAAGAAATCCGTCCTTTTACTTTTACTTCTCTTAACGATTGGGATTTCTTGGAGTTTGTTATAAAGATTTATGACGATCGCAAGGGGGTTACTAATGAGATAGGTAAAATGAAAGTGGGAGATGAATTTATAATCCACAAAATTTTCGATTCCATAGAGTATAAAGGTCCTGGAATATTTATTGCGGGTGGAACAGGAATTACACCTTTTATTCCAATATTTAGAGCGCTTTATCTATCTAAAAACTTGAACAATATTGCACTGCTTTATTCAAATAAAACTAGAGACGATATTATTCTTGGGGAGGAATTGTTTAAGATGCTTGGATCGGCATTTATGAATGTATTTACTAGAGAAGGTGTAATTGGATTTAGAGAACGCAAAATAGATAGAAAATTCTTGATAGAGAATATCGGAACATTTAATCACAGATTTTACGTTTGTGGACCAGAAAGCTTTACTAAAGATATTACTGAAGCACTTGTTAGCCTTGGAGCAGAACCAAATTCTGTGATTATTTATTAGTACGTATAACACTTGCAGTATAATATAAAGCAGTGAATTAATATTTAAATAAATTATGGAAGAGTTTTTTTTCAACAACTTTGGTCTTACTCCGGAAACGGTGAATTACGTCATCCTGCCACTCTTTATATTTTTTGCCAGATTGGGCGATGTAACGATTTCTACTATTCGTATCATTTTTGTAATGAGTGGCAATCGTATAATTGCTCCGGTGCTTAGCTTTTTCGAGGCTATTATATGGTTGTTGGCAATCGGGCAGATCTTTAATAATATCGATAATGTTTGGTCTTATGTGGCCTATGCAGGAGGCTATGCAACAGGAACTTTTATTGGTATAGTTATAGAAGAGAAGTTGGCCTATGGAAGAGTAGTATTGCGATTGTTTGCGCCTAATAATGTAGACGAATTGATTGGCTACTTAGAGGAGAATGATTACCGATATTCTATGTTGGACGCTGCAGGTAGAAAAGGGAAAGTGAACATTCTGTTTATGGTCGTTAGACGTGATAACCTAAAGAAGCTTTTAGCCAGTATAGATGAATTCCATCCAAAAGCTTTTTACACCATTGAAGGGGTAAGACAAGTAAGTGAAGAAATGCATGCAAAGGGAGAAACTAAAAGAAGTCGCTTCCGTAAATTACAGATAAATCGTAAATAAGTTAGTGTGCGAAATAGGAGTTGGATAGAGTACAAACAAATCAGTGATTAACTTATGAAGATGGACGAGAGATTGCAGATTGGCGCATTGGCAGCTTGGAAAGCAGGATTGGAAATATTGGAAATATATGCTACGGATTTTGAGGTAGATTATAAGGAGGATTCTTCGCCACTAACAGAAGCAGATCAAAGAGCTGATAAAGCGATTAGAAAGGTTCTTAAATCTTACAACACACCCATTATAAGTGAAGAAACAAAACAAGTAGCTTATCCGTACCGAAAAGATTGGTCTGCTTATTGGTTGGTTGATCCGCTTGATGGCACCAAGGAGTTTATCCAGAAAAATGATGAGTTCACTGTAAACATAGCCTATGTAGAGAATGGAAGTCCGAAGTTTGGGATTCTTTATGTTCCCGTTTCTAAAAAAATGTATTTGGCAGATGTAGTAGAGAAAACAGTTTACCAGCTTTCGATTTCAGAAAATACTAAAGAAACCGATTTCAATCAGTTGCAAGACTTAGTTCAAGTATTGGAACATCCAGACAATGCAATTTTAAAGACTATAGCTGTAAGCAGATCGCATTTGGATGAAAAGACACAGGAATGTGTAAATGCATTAACCGCATCTGGAGAAGTGCAATTAAATAGAGTAGGGAGTGCATTAAAATATGCGATGTTGGTTACCGGAGAAATACAATTGTACTTTCGGTTTTCTCCTACTATGGAGTGGGATAATGCTGCGGGACATGCGATTTGTTTAGCCTCTGGTTTGGAGATGTATAGCTTGCCAGATAAAGGAATATTGGAGTATAACACTAAAGAGTTGTATAGTCCACATTTTGTAGCAGGGACAGAACAAGCAGTAAACAAACTAATCGAGATTGTGTGAAATAAATTTTGATAATTATATAGATAA
>DATGMW010000166.1:0-3775 GCA_035307105.1 Flavobacteriaceae bacterium | reverse complement strand
CAGATGAAAACCGATTTGCGCATGCAGGAACTGCCAAGACATATAGAGTGTTTTGATAATAGTAACCTGCAAGGAACCAATCCAGTTGCAGCTTGTGTGGTATTTAAAAATGCGAAACCAAGCAAACGAGACTATCGTAAGTTTAATATAAAAACAGTAGAAGGCCCAGATGATTATGAGTCCATGCGAGAAGTGGTATATAGAAGATATAAACGTCTTTTGGAAGAAGAGGAGTCATTACCACAGCTTATTGTGATCGATGGAGGGAAAGGACAGTTAAATGCAGCAATAGAGAGTTTAGAACACTTAGGCATAGAAAAGAAAATCGCTGTCATTGGAATAGCCGAACGACTAGATGAAATATATGCGCCAGGAGATCCCATCCCACTTTTTATTGACAAAAGCTCCGAGACTTTAAAAGTTATTCAGCAGCTAAGGAATGAAGCACACCGCTTTGGCCTTAGCTTTCATAGACAGAAAAGAAGTAAAAAAGCACTGCATAGCGACTTAGAGAATATTCCAGGGATAGGACCTAAAACAATAGAAAGTTTATTACAGCGTTTTAAGAGTCTAAAAAGAATAAAATCTGCTAACTTTGAAGAGCTTGTTGAAGTAGCTGGAAAAGCAAGAGCAAACGCAATTAAAAATTACTACAAAGACAATATATGAGATTTCTAATAATACTTTCTTGCTTGCTTTTTGTGTGGAGTGTAAAGGCACAAGACTCCATACCTGTATTTAAAAATCCCTCTGGCGACCTTAAGGTGGGTCTTGTTCTTAGTGGAGGTGGTGCAAAAGGATTTGCGCATATAGGGGTTCTAAAAGTACTGGAGGAAAATGGGGTGCGGGTAGACTATATAGCAGGAACTAGTATGGGTGCAATTGTAGGTGGACTTTATGCCTCGGGCTATACCGCCAAAGAATTGGACTCTATTATTGTTCGTACAGACTTCACCACACTTATTCAAGATTTGATTCCTAGAGGGGCTAAAACATTCTATGAAAAAGCAGAATCCGAACGCTATATACTAACCTTGCCATTCGATAACTTTAAGTTAGGATTCCCAGGAGGCTTGTCAAGAGGTCAAAACGTGTACAACCTACTTTCTAGATTGACCCAGCACGTAAGTCATATAGATCATTTCTCCAATCTTCCAATTCCTTTCTTATGTATAGCAACCGATATAGAAACCGCCGAAGAAGTGGTGTTGGAAACAGGCTCTCTTGCAAAAGCTATTGCAGCAAGTGGTGCGTTGCCCTCTCTGTTCAATCCTAGAAATATCGATGGAAAAATGTTGTTGGATGGCGGGATTGTCAATAATTTTCCGATAGAAAATATAAAATCCAAAGTAGATATCGTCATTGGCGTAGATGTACAGGATAACCTACGAGACCAAAGTGAACTGAACTCTTTTGTGGATGTTATTATGCAGCTAAGTACTTTGACAACTACACGAGGAATGGATGCCAAAATAGAAGACGTGGATGTTTATATGCAACCCAATATAAATAAATTTACAGTGATGTCTTTTGATAAAAGCATCGAAATTATAGCATCAGGAGAAGAAGTAGCCAACGAGCAAAAAGAAGTTTTACAGCAAATAGCCAAACAACAAAAGCCTTCCAATAAGGTACGTGAGAAAATAGTCCTAGCAGATTCCATAAGAATCAGCGATATAAAAATAAGAGGAAATGAAAACTATACACGTTCCTATATACTAGGAAAACTAAAGTTAGATTCAGACACCAAGGTTAGTTTTAATGATTTTGACCTAGGAATATATAACTTGCTCTCGACTAGAAATTTCGCTAGCATAGATTATGATTTCGAAAAACAAAAGGACAATAGGTATATCGCCAATTTCTTCTTGCGAGAAAGTCCAAATAAGCAATACTTACGAATAGCAGCACATTACGATGATGTATACAAAACATCGGCTTTATTGAACTGGACTAGAAAACGAATATTAATTCCAAACGACATTATGTCCTTTGATTTTATAGTAGGAGATAATTTACGCTACGAGTTTGATTATTATATAGACAAAGGGCAGCATTGGAGTTTTGGGGCAAACTCACGATACGATACCTCCGATGTTGATGCCGAGGTTGGTTTGTTAAGTCCAGAATTTGACGATTTAGGAGAAACACCAGGGATAAATAGACTTACCGTTACGCATAATATATTTAGAAATAGACTCTATGTAGAAACTCTGTTTAAGCGTAACTTCCTTCTTGGTATTGGAGCGCAACACAAGTGGTTGCGAGTGTATTCTGGTACTTTTGGATTGGACGATACAAGTGCTAGAACCACTTTCGATAACTCGCACTATTATAGTGCTGTAGGATATGTGATGTACGATACATTGGATGATACTTTTTATCCAGAAAATGGCATTTTCCTTCGAGGAGACATAGAGCAAGTATTATATTCCAACGGAAGAAATAAATCTACTAAATCCTTCAGTGTACTACGTGGACAAGCTCAGGGTGCTATGGAGCTAATGAAGAAGCTTACTTTTACTGGTGGTCTCGAAGCTGGATTCGCTTTAGGGAGACAGAGTACTAGATCGCTAGATTTCCTTGTAGGTGGATATGGTTACACCTCCACGCATAATATGGTACATCTATTAGGATATGCACCGTTTACTTTACGGGGAGATTCCTACGTATCCATGAAAGTAGGATTAGATTATGAGTTTGTAACTAATAACCATATTAACATAGCTTACAATATAGCCAATGTAGGAGAAGATATATTCAGCACCAGCGAGTGGCATCGTAAGATACAATACTCTGGATTTGCAGTTGGTTATGGATTGGAAACATTTTTAGGGCCGATAGATATCAAGTATTCCTACTCTCCCGAAATGAAACATTCCGAGTTCTATGTCACCGTTGGTTATCCTTTCTAATGCGCTTAGCAGAATGTGTCTAATGCGATAAAGCAAGTCGCTTACGATGTTTGCTTTTAAAAACTATTGTTTGCCAAGTAGTTTTGTGTTAAGTTTTATGTCTTTTGATAAAAATATCCGATATTTGGTAAAACATAAATTATTATGCCGTTTTATCATCAATTAGGAAAGATCCCTCCAAAGCGTCATACCCAGTTCCGTAAGCCCGATGGTGGTTTGTATTACGAGCAATTGTTTGGAACTGTAGGTTTCGATGGAATGTATAGCAACCTATACCATATTCATCGACCAACGCAAGTAAAAGAAATAGGGAAAAGGTACTCGGTTGCACCCGATATCTCCGACGCAAACAATATAAGATCCTTATTGCTTCATGGGTTTAAAGTGCCACCAACCGCAGATTTTTTAGAGAGTAGGAAGATAATCCTTACCAACGCCGATTGTCATATTGCATTGGCCGCACCTAAAAAATCTATGACGGATTACTTCTATAAGAACTCCGACTCCGATGAGGTATTGTTTGTTCATAAAGGAAGTGGAACACTAAAAACACTTATGGGTAATATCCCATTTAAGTATGGCGACTACCTTGTAATCCCTAGAGGAATTATATATCAGATGGCGTTCGATACCGAAGATAACCGTCTGCTTATTGTAGAAACGAGCGATCCGGTATATACGCCAAAGCGTTATAGAAACTGGTTCGGACAACTTTTAGAGCATTCTCCATTTTGCGAGAGAGATCTCAGAGCACCTTCCGAATTAGAACCACATGATGAAGTGGGTTCGTTTTTGATGAAAATAAAGAAAAAAGACGAAATTATTGAAATGGTATATGCTACACATCCTTTTGATGTAGT
>DATGMW010000165.1:0-4046 GCA_035307105.1 Flavobacteriaceae bacterium | reverse complement strand
GTTTTGTTGTAACCCACCAGTAGCACTACCATAAAGCGTCATAAATTCATCTACTAACTTATAAGACGCATGGACATCTGGATATATTTTAAACTTGGTCTCACTTGCATCCGTATCACTTAGCACATATCCTTTTGCTCCTAACACAAAAGCCAGGTCTTCGTCTACATACGTAAGGGACGGTAAAATTCCAGCGTGGAAGAACCCGTAATTATTTCCATTGGCACTGGATTGGTATTGATTTTTAAAACTTCCGTCTAGGTAAGCGATGTCGGTACCGATTCTAATGTCCATATCATTTATTGGAACAATAAACTCTGGATTGGTTTGAATCATTATCTCAGAACTAGAGTGCGAATCGGTAAGTAGTCGCATGTCTAAGTCTGCTTGTTTAAAGAAACTATTTCCTACACCAATTGTCCCTCCTAAATAACCACTAAAATACGTTTGGTCATTACTCTTAAACAGTGCTTCTGGATTGGATAAATTCGGCTTTGGTGATGGCATTCCGTACCAATTATACAATTGGTGCTCTATTCCACCACGAATAGCCATATCCCAATCTCTACCTTTGGTTGTGTACTCTAGGTCTAGGTTGGTTCGGTAATACTTATCGTCTATCTCCACACCTTTTATTCCTCCTTGAGAAGAGTTGTGGGATAAAAATGCAGCGAAATTATCGTTTTGACCAATATCAAAATTAGAAAACAACTCGGCATTAGCATTGGTATAATTTCCAAAGCCTAGGCGTGCATAGTTATTAAAATACTTTGGTTTTCTAGCTCTCTTTAAGTTTGCAGCAGATCCTTTTTCTGGTTGAAAAGTAGAAGCTACTGGCACAGAGAAAATCGAATAGTCTACGCTCTTTCTTTCGGCGTCTTGTATATTCGACACATCTGGTCGCATACTTTGTTTATTGGACTTTGATATACTTGGTTTATAGGACTGAACGATGTTTACCACTTCGGTCCCAAGGTTCCCCTTCTTATCTTCCTCTTGTGCTTGCATACTCCAAGTAGCCATACACAGCATACCTAAGCCCATTAACAACTTTTTATTCATAGCGTCCCAAGAAAAATTACGTGTTATATTTATATAAGGTGTTCTCCTCATGTTTCTTTGCGTTTTGTTTAGATGCATACGTTTAGTCTTCCTCATTTCCATCCTTGTTTACCGATGCATTAGTTTTAGCTTCTTTATCTTTTATCTGTTGCAACAAAGCTTTTGATTCTGCGACTACCTGTGGAAACTCCTGGAAGTTTTCTTCGATACTTGTCAAAATATATGTGGCTTGATAAGCATCTTCTAGCGCATAGAAGTTTTTTGCCATCAGCACCAAGCCTCTAGCGCCAAACTCTTTGTATCCGGAATAATCCCTAGCTAATTTTTGTACCTGCTCATTGGAGGTTTTATAAGCTCCTTCTTTGTTTTTGAAGTACGCATCATAGTACAATGCTTCTGCAGCAAGTTTTCCTGTAGCAATTCCCGCTACTCTTTGGTAGGCTTCTTTTGCTTTCTGTTCGTTCCCTGTTTCCATTGCCGAACGTGCTTCGATTAATATAGCGTCACTTTTTACACGATCGGTTATCGTTGGCATAGCAAGAACTTCGGTTGCTGCTGCTACCGCTTTGTTATAATCCTTTAGCTCATAGTAAGCCTTCATGCTGTTGGTTTTAGCGAAGATTTTATTCTCTTCGTGACTTGCATTTACAGCTAGTTTCTCTAAGTAAACTATCGCACTTTTATAATCTTCACGAGATAAATAAATTTCGGAAATACGAGCTAATGCAGGTTCTGTAAACTCATTATTGCTCACTTCTGCTACGTTTTCGTAATATGGTAATGCTTTGTCTTTTTCATCGGCAGCATAGTGAAGCTGTCCTAAATAGAAATTAGCTTTTAACGTATGGATTCCTTTCGGGAATCGTTTTATGTATTCATTTAAGCGCTGTTCTGCAAGACTATGATTGCTTTCTAAATAAGGCTTCTCGGCAGTTTGGAAGGTTGCGTGATCTAGCTCGGCATCTTTTACCTCTACAAAATCTAGCGTTTTCGCCCAAGTAGCATAATTGTCTACTTGTCCTCTATCTATATAAATCATCTTGGCAGATTCTACTGCTTGTAGGGCTTCTGGCGTAGATGGATAATCGCTTGCTACTTTCTTGAATACATTTAAGGCTTCATCCGTTCTATTGCTATTATCTAGCAACAAGGCCTTTTTTAATAAAGTCATGGGTACAAATCGACTTCTAGGTGCTTCGTTTAGCAACTTGTCGTACATAGCCAAAGCTCTGTTGTTCTCATCTAGGTTTACATAGGTATTTCCTAACTCATACATCGCGTCGGCACGTAGACTAGAGCCTGAATATTTGGTGATAAACTCTAATAATCCCTCTACTTTTTGAGGAGTCCTATCTACAAATCCATAGCTAATCGATTTCTGAAACTCTGCGTAAGCCATAGCTTGCACGCCTCTGTCAATCGCTTCATTGTAGTTCTCCATCGCTGGCCAATACTTGCTAGTTACAAAATAGGAGTCGCCTAAGCGTAAGTACGCATCGGACAACATGTTTTTTGGTGCACCAGATTGTTTGGTAAAATCTGTAAAGTAAGTAATCGCTTGGGTATAATGATCTAGTTGGTATTCCGTATAACCTAGATTGTAATTACGATTTGCATACTCTGGCGTATTTTTAGCTCCAGGTAATTGTGCAAATTGCTTAAATCCGATTAAGGCATCGGCATATTTTTCTAATTGGTAGTCTGCTTCGGCTTTCCAGAAAGTAGCACGTGCGGTTATTGCCGCATCACGTGGTTCTCTTAGGGATTTATCAAAGTACGTTATCGCTTCGTTATATTGATTTTGCTCAAAAACCTCTACTCCGCGTAAGAAAGCCACTTTCTGATAGGCTAATTTATTTTCAAACTTCTTATTTGTTTCCAATAACTTCAATGCTTCCTCATAGTTTTTAGAACTTACATACGAATCTATAAGCAAGTCTTGCAACATAGCGTTGTTGTTATTATTCGGATACTCTTCTATAAAAGATAAGAGAACGGACGGTACGCTTTGGTAGCTATTCCCTATCTCGTAACTGAGTTTAGCATAGTTCAACCAAGCATCTTCTTTTATTTCGGCACTGAAGTTCATTTCCGATGCATTCTTAAATGCGTTGAGTGCTTGTTGTTTTTGATCCAGGTGTAGATAAGACTCTGCTAAATGATAAAATGCGTTTTGAGCAATGGCGTCCTTCCCGTCTATGATTCTATTGAATTCATTTATCGCATCCTGATATTTCCCTTGCTTGTAATACGCATATCCTAATTGGTAATAGTCGGTGTTATTCCATCGACCATTTTTTCCTAGATATTCTTTTAGATAAGGAATCGCTTCGTCATATTGCTCCAAATTAAAGTAACTCTCTCCTATAATTTTCGCCAACTCGCTCTTATCTCTTCTATTGGCTGCAGGAAATTGCTCTAATCCAAAATCTAGGGCTTTCTGGAATTCTCCAGATTTAAAACTCATATCTGCTTGGTAATACGAGACTTCTTTTGCGTATTCCGATTCGCTTTCTACTACTTGGAAAAGTTCTTTTGCTTCGGCATAATCTTCGCCTTCGTAAGCAATAAACCCTAAATAGTAAGTGGCTTGCGAGCCATATTCTTTGGTGTTGACTACTCGGCTAAAATGCTTTTTCGCTTCGTTATAACGTTCTTCCTTAAAATAAGAATAAGCGGAATTGAAGTTGTAGCGGTTTAATTCGCTACCCTGTAGGCTTCGTTCCTCCACTTTATCATACCACTTACGGGCTTGGCCATAATTTCCTGAGTCAAAATAATAATTCGCGACATTCAAGTAGGCGCCATTTCTTTTTAGACTTGTCGGATAGTTTGTGGCAAAATCTTCCATCAACCTATCGGCATTTGGCTGTTGCAATCGTACCGCGCTATAGGCTATATAGTAAGCACAATCTGCTTCGATGGTCTGATTATCGGTGGTTTCCTTCAAGCTTTTAAAACGCATCTGCGCTGCTTGGTATTGG
>DATGMW010000164.1:0-13060 GCA_035307105.1 Flavobacteriaceae bacterium | reverse complement strand
TGAGTTGGAGTGGATAGAAGGAAGGATATTTGCCAACGTGTACACCCGTAATGCAATAAGTATTATAAATCCTAAAACTGGAAAGCTAGAAGGAGTTATAGATTTAAGCCCGCTCATAAAAGAAGTAAGAAACCACCCACAACTAGACGTGCTTAATGGGATTGCTTACCGCGGAGAAAAAGATATTATCTATGTTACCGGTAAGAATTGGAATAAACTATTTAAGATTAGAATAACAGAGAAATAAACATTATTATGCTGCGTATCAAAAACAAACTATTCAAGTATCTCCCTGTTGGACTTACCATTCTAGCACTTGTTCTATTCAACTCTTGTCGCACCGATTTTGAAACGCAAGTAAGCAGTGGCAATTTAGAGTTCTCTAAAGATACCGTGTACCTAGACACTATTTTCACCAATATAGGCTCCAGCACCTATACCCTAAAAGTATATAATAGAAGTAAAAAAGACCTCCATATTCCCTCTATCCGACTAGGAAATGGAGAAAACTCTAACTACCGATTGAATGTAGATGGTGCACCAGGAAAAAGTTTTACAGATGTTACCTTATTAGCAAAAGATAGCCTGTTTGTATTTATAGAGACCACCTTAGATATTGAGAACCTATCACAAGAGGATGCCTATTTATATACCGACCAAATCCTATTTGACGGAAGTGATAGACAACAACAAGTGGAGCTCGTAACCCTCGTAAAAGATGCCGTTTTCCTATATCCGGAGCGCTTCTCAGATGGCACTACAGAATCCTTAAACTTAGGAGTTGACGAAGATGGCGAGCCAGTAGAAATAGAAGGGTTTTTCTTGAAAGACCAACACTTGCACCTTACAGCACAACTTCCTTACGTGATTTATGGCTATGCGGCTGTTCCCGCAGGACGGACTCTAGAAATAGATCCAGGTGCCAGACTGCACTTCCATCGCAATAGCGGCATAATAGTAGCCAACCAAGCAAGTGTGCACGCCAACGGAGAACCTAGCAGTGACGCTACAACCTTGGAAAGAGAAATTATTTTTCAAGGAGATAGGCTGGAACCCGATTTTGCAAGTATCCCCGGACAATGGGGCGCGCTATGGTTTACCAATGGGAGTACAAATAATATTTTAAAACATACTACAGTAAAAAATGCTACCGTAGGTCTATTAGTGGAAGGCAACGATGGTGGCGAAACCCTACGATTAGAAAACGTGAAGATAGTTGACAATAGCAATGTGGGAATTCTAGCAAGAACTGGACATATCACTGGAGTGAACGTACTCGTTGCCAATAGCGGACAGTCTGCTTTTGCTGGTACCTTAGGTGGACGATATGAGTTTACACACAGCACTTTTGTTAATTATTGGCGTCGCGGACATCGAAATCTACCCACCGTATTGCTGAGCAATCAAATGGCTATTAGCAATACAGAAGTAATGCTAGCGGATTTAGAAAAGGCAGAGTTTAAAAACTCTATAATTTATGGTAGTAACCTACAAGAGTTGGTTTTGGAAAATAACAGCCAAGCTGAATTTAACTTCACTATGGACCATAGCTTAATCCGCTTGGAAGACCCGTACAATAGATTGGTGGATATACCAGAATATAACTTTGAGGATACCAACCTATACATAAACACTGTTCTAAATACCGACCCAAAATTTCACAACACAGAAAATCTTAATTTCCATATAGACATTTTAGACTCTGCAGCGAAAGGGATAGGAAATGGTGCTTATGTACAAGAAGTTCCTAAGGATTTAGATGGTGTCTCTAGACCCTCTCAAAATCCAGATGCGGGAGTGTATCAGGCAACAGAGGTAGTTATAGAGGATTAATACTTAATCTCCAAAATTTTTATCGGGCGAGACTCTCCTCCTAAAATTAAGGTGGCAGACTCGCCTACTTTTTTCCCCATTATGGCTCTTGCTAAAGGAGAGGTAAAAGTTATTTTCTTCTTTTTTACATCTGCTTCATCTACTCCCACTATTTGTAAGGTTTGCTTTGCTGCTTTGCCAATTTTTAAAGTCACTTTCGCTGCAAAACGTATTTCATCTTTTGGTTGGTTTTCTACGGGAACAACTACTGCCGAAACAATACGTTCTCTTAGAAGCGACATGCTGTCACTTATAAAATTAGATTCTATTCTTTTTTCCCGCTCATCTTTGTCTTTTTGGGCTAATAACTCCAGCTTCTGCTCCCATTCTTTTAACTCCTCCTCTAGTTCTTGTAAGCCATTTTTGGTTACATAATTCGTTACGCCTTCTGGCAAAGGAGCGCGTGGGGGAACAAACTTTGGCTCCTCATGCCTATCTTCATCTACAAATGCTCTACTCATAAAAAATTTTATTTATTGACTTAAAGATACGGAAATTTTATGGCACAAATTTTTTATACAATTCGCTATATTAAAACAGTCCTTGCTACTTTCTAGTATATATACAAAAACAGCTATTTAGATAATTATAGCCTTTATGGACTATATTCCAAAATATAGACTATATTAGCTATAATTTCTTACTTATATAAAAACCATAAAGAATGATAGCAGTACTAAAAGGCGATATTATAGCTTCCCGCAAAATGAGCAGTCAAGAGGTTTGGATAAAGCCATTGAAAGGTATTTTATCGCAATGGGGAGAAACGCCAAAGGACTGGGAGTTGGTTTGGGGCGATTCTTTTCAGCTGCAAATCAATAATCCTAAAGAGGTCCTACGCAAAGCTATTGCCATTAAAACCATGCTCAAAAAAGCAGAAGTGGATGCGCGAATGGCAATAGGTCTAGGAGAAATCTCCTATCAAGCCGAAAAAGTGTCGGAAAGCAATGGCCTGGCATTTATCTATTCGGGAGAAATGTTTGAAGAATTGAAAAAAGATAAAGTAAATCTAGCTGTTAAAAGTCCATGGTCTGATTTTGATACAGAAATAAACTTGTATCTTAAACTCGGTGGATTTATCATGGATCATTGGACCGTGTCCTCTGCCGAAATCATGCAAATCGCAATGGATACTCCAGAGATAACCCAAGACGAGATAGGAAAGCTCCTAGGAATTGCACAAAGCTCGGTAAGCAATCGATGGCAACGCGCACGAGTAGATGCTATTCTAGAAATAGAAACCATGTTTCGAAATAAACTAAAACAATATAGCAGCTTATGATGGTCATGGTAAAACTCATTTTAGCACATCTCCTAGGCGACTTTTTACTGCAACCAACCTCTTGGGTAAAAGAAAAAGAAACCTCAAAGATAAAATCCCCTAAGCTATACCTTCATGTATTGTTACACGGGGTGTTGGTCTATCTATTTGTTGGTAATTGGTCTTTAGCAATAGCAGTTCTACTTGTTCACTTCGCCATTGATACACTTAAAGTTTACGCGCAAAAAGAAACTACCAAAGTTCAATGGTTTTGGATAGATCAAAGTTTACATATCCTATCTTTATTGAACTTATACTATTTCTGGTTTCGTCCAGATTGGCAAAACATTGCTCTTTTTGAGACACCTATTTTCTGGATATATGCAACCGCTATCCTATTCCTAACTTCTGTTTCGGGAATACTCATTCAAGTAGTACTGAAGAAATGGTCGGACGATTTGGTAGGCTTGGAAAATGACTCGCTGAAAGATGCTGGGAGATATATTGGTATTCTAGAGCGTTTGCTCATCTTCCTACTGATAATAGCAGGGTATTGGGAACCGATTGGATTTTTAATAGCCGCTAAATCCATCTTCCGCTTCGGCGATTTAAAAGAAGCTAAAGACCGAAAGCTAACGGAATATATTCTGATGGGAACGCTGTTGAGTTTTACTCTGGCTATTGTGGTTGGCGTCGTTGTAAAATATCTTTCGTTTACGTCATTTTAAAACTCTCCTCAGATTTTATAATAGACAGAACATTCGTCAAAAAAATAAAAGATTGCATCAATAATAAGATTTGCAGCAACTTATAAAGAACGAAATTTCGTAACTTGATAATTTATAACCCAAATAATATGCGATCAATACTTTTATGTTTGATGTTAATTATGACTAGTTGTAATAGTGACGATGACTCACTAAACGTGAATTTAAATGGGTCATGGACTATGAGCAATATTTCTGGTGGGTTTTTAGGAATCGATACCAATTTTGAACCAGGACAGATTATATGGACTTTTGATGCGGAAAGGCAAATTTTAATCGTGGATAATTCCCTTGAAGAGGACACAACTGTTATCATCAGTGGATTTGTTTCAGGAAACTACGAATACTACACAACAACGGAAGAGGAAACGGATTTTTTATATGTGGAAAACTCTAAATTTGGAATGTACTACATAAACTCCAACAACTTAGTTATTGATCAAAATACCGGCAGTGATGGATTTCTGTTTACACTAGAGTATTATTCTTCGGAAAACTAATTCTCTCTTTTCAATGGTTCTCTAGTCTATTAAACATCGCAAAGCGCACATAGTTTAAAATCTATGGGCGTTTTAAATAAACCGTTTCTAAGTCCATTCCACCTCTAGTTTTTCTAGTTCTACCAGTAAATCCGAAAGGGAGTCTGGTTCGATTAGAAACGTATTAACACTCAAATCTTTCTTTTCTGCTTTTATTATGAGCTCTCCTTCCATCTTCTTAATCTGCTTTACATTCGCCAGGTTTATTTTTGTTCTATAACGAGGATCATTCATCTGTAAATGGCCGTTTTCCATAGTGAGATACTGATAGAAAAATGCATGAAGAATAAGACCAGAGAAAATTAAAAACTGAAACAAACAAAAATACTTAATGCTGCTTTTACTGTCCCAGATAAAAAAGAGTAGAAAAGTAAAAATAAAATCAAACAACACTAATACCAACCACCAATTCATAAAACTCTTTTTATATCGTATTTTCATTTTTTTAATTCGTTTTTATTAGCTTTTACACATACAAATATAGTTAAACGACCACTTTCCTTTTCAGCTTTTTAATCCAATATGCGATAACAAACCCACCGATAATTCCAGGAATAAACCAAGCATAAATACTCGGAAAAAACTGATTTACTACTACGAATGCTGTAGATGCTGCAATATAGCCACCCAACATTTTCCCTAAATGCATTTTCAGCCATACGCTTCGCAATCGCTTAGGCTCCTTAAATAATCGTAAATCTTTAATAGAGAAGATTATTCCTACAATAGCAAAAACGACTAGGATTATATTTATGCTTCCTGTAAATACAACCGGTAAAACAATCATTAATACACCTGTAAGTAGCATGAACAACGCAATCGCCTTATCGATTTTTAAATCAGGTGCTTTTCTTTTAAACCGCAAGGCTCTATATCCAGTTACAACGAAATACAAGCTAAAAATTCCAACTGCAAATAAGAAAGGGCTTTCGTGATTGGGCAATACAGCAATAAGCATAGCGCTTACCCCCGATAAAATCATGGTATAGTAAAACACCAGGCCAAATCGCTTATGAATTGTTTTACCCTTTCTAGCGATTACTGCTACTAATCCTGTAAGCAGCGCAATACCACCAAATGCAGCATGGATATAGATTAAAACTTGTATTGCTGCTTCCATGTTTATTTGACTGTTAAGGAGTTAAAGGGTACCAATCTTATCTTGATTGTTTTGATATAATTTTAATTAATTGTTTTCCGTAAAAAGTCTTGAAGAGCTCGGAGATATTCATACGCTTTTTTCCCCCTACTGGTGTCAAAGAACACTAAACTACTGGCTTCAAAGAGGGTGTCTGAAATTAAAGGATCTTTTAGACACTTCGATTCTCTACAATTAAAAGTAATAAATACGCTAGGTGGACAAATATCGGCACAACCAGGTTCCTCTCCTCGTTCTTCCATTTGTAAGTCTACATCGGTCATTAGAACAGAAAATCTTCCATCGGAGAAAGTTCCCATGTCTATATATGCATTTCCATCTTCATCGAGGGTAGAGCCTTCACTAAAAAAGTAATCAAAGTGTTCTTTTGCATCCTCAAAATCATCGACCTTTATCTGAGCAAGTAAGCTGGTAGATAGTGTAAAAAGTAATAATAGTAGCGTAGTTTTTTTGAACATAGTTATAGCGTTTTTTGTGTTGTATTGGCTGTAATTTTCATAGACAATTGAGATGAAGTTTATTCTAAATATAGCGTATTAAATAATCCAAAATCATATCAATTCTTAAAGAGTGGCAATTGTTCGAACTGATCGACTTCTTGAATAACTTCTTGATTATATTTTAAAGTCCAACCCAAAGAGTTGGTTAGAATATAAAATTTTGACAGTTCACTTAGCAACCTGTTTTCTGCATTGGATATTAAATTGGATGCTTCCACCTGTTCCATCAATCTTTTTCTAACGTCTTCATTTATAGTATTATAATCTTTAGCTTCAAATGGATTTAGAAAATCGGCTTGCACGTCGTAATATTCAAAATCAGGATATATATTTATTTCTTTCTCAGGAATATAAGTGATGAGTAGCTCTTTCTTTTCTTCATCTACTACATACTCTAGCTTGCTTAAATCATAAGCTATAGTGACGTCGGCATTTACAATAACCAAGGCCTTTTTCTCTACATTATATAGATTTGCAAACAAGGCTCTAGAGTTTTTATAGGTAAACACCTTACTGTAATGTCCTTCGGTTACCACTAGCTTGCTTACGTTTTTTAACTGCTCCTGTATCAAGCTCGAACTCTCCTTTAATACCGTACGATTCTCCTCTTTATCCTGAAAGTAATTAAAGGAAAACATAACAATTACGGCAATAACAACTCCAATTAAGATTTTTCTCATACTCAAAAATACACATAATTTTAAAAAGAAGATTTAGAATATTTCTCAAGAACTGCAAGTATGTTCTACTGCCTCACAATCCTTTTCATCTTAGTATCACCGTCTGCTTCTAGCTTCAATATATAAGTTCCTTTAGCCAAAGAGGAAACTTCTAGGATTAATGTATCGGCATTGGTCCTGGAAGTGCGTAGCACGGTTTTCCCTAAAAGGTTGGAGATGCTTATAGTTATCTCCTTATAGGTTTTACCGAGGTTTAGATTTAAATGTTTAGAACTCGGGTTCGGATATATTTTAATGGATTCTACACTAAAATCTTCTGTGCTTAGAATAGTAATGTCAAGCGTTTTGGTTTTAGTGTCTGTTTTTCCACATTTAGTAGTGGTAAGAGATACCGTATATATACCACTTTCCTCGTAAGTGTGGATTGGATTGCTTTCGACAGAGGTATTTGAATCTCCAAACTCCCACAGCAGGTGGTCATAGTCACTACTTTCATTCGTGAAACTCACCACTTGATTCTGGATATCCTTTGTGAAATCTGCCATAGGATTTTCGGTAAAATCCCAAGTAGAAATAGCGTCATAAACTATAGTTTTGGTCGCATCCCTTATCAGACTGGCTTCATTTGCAGTTAAATTAGAATCCCAAGAGATAAGAGTCGGATCTTTTTTATAAATCATTGTATAAAATGTAGTAGCTGCCGAGTAAGATCCTGCTAGCGAAGGATGGGAGCCATCGCTAGAGTACAGTTCTATATTTGGGTGATTCTCTCTTATATATCGCCAAACTGCCCCTGCAGCTGCAAGTTCTGCATCATTGCTTTCGGCCATAAACAGATAAGTGTCTTTAATCGCATCGTCCATTCCCTCGTAAGTACACATCCAAGGAGCATATTGGCAATTAATTTCATCTCCTTCCTTACGTCCCCATGTCATATAGAATAAGGGTTGAGAGCATGCATTATTTTCTCTTATGGCGGTGCTTAATGATACTGCGTATGGATATACCTCTGACTCCAATTGTTGTTGACTAAATGCGGTTTCTTGGCTTTGACCTTGCAATACAACATAATCCCAATTGTCTGAATTTATTTTATCCAAGCTTGTTGGATCGGAAGCGTGATTTAGAAAACGGTACCCTCCTGGTGTATAAGAACTATATAGCAGTAAATCTCCAGTACTAGTTGCCATATCACTTACCATTAAAGGAAGATTATTAGCAGCGGTGTAACTGTTTCCTAAAAACAACACCTTCTTTGTGGTTTGTCCGTGAACGGAAAACGAAGTTAAAACAATAGATATAAACAGTAATAATGGTTTCATAGCGTTTTACAGATTTATTTTTAACTTAAAAATGGGTAGTTAAAATAAAGATCATACAAACATGTTTTTGCCTTACTTCACTTCATATTCTTTCACAAAGGATTGTATTGGAATGGCTACTACTTTTTTGTTTTGCAACAAGAACACCATGTCCTTTGTCTTCCCAATCCATATTCCCTTTATAGTTTGATTGTCTGCATATTTCAACGTGATTGGTGATTGTTTTTTAATCTGTTTTGCCGTGATTTTTCCGTAAAAAGTGGCTGAGAAATTTAAGTATAAAACAAATAATACTGCGAAAGACACATATCTATACATGTTAAACCAACTTTTTTTATCCCATCCAAGAATCATCTTTGAATAAAACTTCGGAAATCTTCTCTTCCAAATAGCATCTAACTTAAATAGGAGGAATACGAATATAATCGTTAGTGTGGAAAATAACACAATTTTAATGTCGGAGAAAGGGGCGATTAGAAAGTCGAAGACATCGGAGTAATCAAAAATATTAATCCCAAACTCCGCATACTTTTTAAAATTAAAAAGCATGCCAATTCCTACAATTATAAGATACGAGATAGTAATAAACGATTGTAAATCCTTTAGAACGAATCCGTAAGTTTCTCTGATTTTCCCTTCTTTCATTGGTTGATTTTATTTTGGCTAGCGACAAATATAAGTCTTAAACCTACTGCTTAGCAGGTTTATTTTCAGCTTAGCTTATGTTTCTTAAAAATCATTTTTAAGAATTTCTTCCATACAATATTCTGCAATGGCGGTAATCGTTAGAAAAGGATTTACTCCTATACTAGCAGGGACTAAAGCACCATCGGTTACATATAGATTCTTATAGCCTTTTACTCGTCCAAAAAGATCGGTTGTTTTGCCCAATACAGCGCCACCTAGCGGATGATAACAAATATCCGGACCATAACCTCCTTTCCACAACAAACCAGAAGGGGTACCTCCATTAGCTTTATTCATCTTCTTAATGAAATACTTAGCATTTTTCACCGTATGTTGAAAGCTCTCTTTTTTCCAATGAATTTTAATGTCGTCTATAGCTGTATCATAATAAATATACCCAGGATTCGGCACTTTATTTATGACCAAGTATAAGGCGGTGTAAACCTCCATCCCCATAGGCAAAGGAGATATTTCTGCGAAGAATGCATGTTTTTTATCCTCCCAGTTGTCTATACCCGAAACCGGAATGGTAGATTGTTTTACTCCAGTACCAGTGCTGTGGTTGGATTCCGTGCTTTCATTTTCTACTCTATTAAAAAGAGTATTCACCATATTTCTACCGGTCATAATATTTCCATTGTTTCCCCAATAGCCACCTAAAGAAGAATCGAAATTCGTCATATTTCCTTTGTGTTTGGAAGCTAACAAGAGTTTTGTGGTACCAAGACTTCCAGCATTTAGAAAGAGCTTTTTACAAGTTATTATTTTCTTATCTACTACATCACCTTGTGTATCAAGGACGTTTACGTGGACATTATAACCGTTTTCGGTTTGCTCAAAATAAGTTACTTGATGTAGATCTTGAATGGTAAGCAAACCCGTTTGCAAGGCCTTTTTCAAATAGGTTTTCTCCAAGCTTTGTTTTCCATGGTTATTCCCATAAATCACTTCTTTTGCCAACGCAGATTTGGGCACCTCTCCTATTTCTTCTTTCTGCATATAATCAAACGAATACACATTCGGCACTCGAACTGTTTCAAAGCCTGCTTTATGCGCCTCACTCTCTCCTACCCTAGCAAACTTATAATAGGGGGTCTGATTGAAATAGTCCTCCGAAATTTCATTTACTTCTAATTCTTTTTGAGCTAGAGGAAAATATGTTTTCCAAAACGCTTCCACATCCAATTCCGGAAATATTTCTTTGAAATATGTCTTTTTAGGTTGCACTGCCATACCTCCATTTACCAAGGATCCACCGCCGACTCCACGTCCGGCATACACTTTAATATGCTTAAAGTCCATCCGAGCAAGAACACCCGTAAACTTCTTGTTGAAATGGGCGATGTTCATCATCGGAGCTTGCGTAGATTTTTTAAGCCAAGTAGAATTGTTTTTTGGCGTGATTAAATTGGAGAAAGGTTTGTGTTTCGCATCCTCCTTTTCCCAATCCAAACCCATTTCTAGCATCTGCACTTTCTTACCAGCCTGGGTAAGTCGCAAAGCAGCTACAGCACCACCATAGCCAGAACCAATCACTAAATTCTCCACTTCTTCTTTATTAACCATAGACCATAATTCTTTTCCGAAAACACTTGGTGCCATAAGTGCCACACTTAGTCCTGAACTTAATTTTATAAAGGTTTTCCTTTCCAATATTTCTTTGTTTGAGTGCACGAATGCAGTTTATCTTTTTCTTTAAGTGAATAAGAATGGTAAAAGCTAGCAAACATATTTTAAACTAGCTTTCTATTTAATTCTTTTTCTTCAAGATTGGTAGAATAAGATTATTGTAGAGTCCTTAATTTCTAAATGAGTGGGCACTTCAATAAATAATTTAAAGGGAAAGGCAACAGCGTTTTATTGGAATATTTAGAAGCTTTCCAACAAAATTTCATTAAGTTTAAAACTTCAGTTTTAATTGTCAAAATAACATCTAGAATGAATAGCAACAGATCCTACGGTATTGGTGGCAGTACGGCCGAAGAAGAACTTTTTAAATTGAGTGCTCCAAGTGTCAAGCCCGCGCCAATTGAAAAGAAAGAATTTCAAAACAGACTTGACAAAGCTTGTAAAGCCTTGAAAGAAAAAGGATTGGACGTGTTATATATCAATGCTGGAACCAATTTATATTACTTTACCAATACACAGTGGAGTCCTTCCGAACGAATGGTTGGTGCTCTTCTATTTGCTGATGGAAGCCTTCGATATATAGTCCCAGAATTTGAAATCGGCACTTTTAATGATTTTATCGGCATGGACGGAGCACTCATTCCGTGGGCAGAACACGAATCACCCGTAGATAAAATTGCAGAAGTAGTGGCGGACGGTACGCGTATCGCTATCGACGATTCCACTTCGTTTACCATGGTTTCTCGTTTTCAGGAACATGAAAAATTTAAAGTCAGCAGTGCCGAAGTGTTGATCAGAGACATCAGAATGCTTAAAACTGATGCCGAAATTGCGCACATCCAATACCCGATGGACCTCACAATGCAAGTGCATCAAGCTGCTGCAAGAATTTTAAAACCAGGCATTACTACTGCCGAAGTAGAAAACTTCATCCATAAAGCGCATCAAAAACTAGGAATCGAAAGTGGTTCTTACTTTTGTATTGTTTTATTTGGACTAGATTCTAGTTTTCCACACGGTGTAAAATCTCCCAAACCATTGGAGGAAAACGATATGGTTTTAATAGATACAGGCTGTAAATACAAAGGGTACCTGTCAGATATCACCAGAACTTATATCTATGGAGATGCGACCGATAAGGAAAGAAAGATTTGGACCAACGAGAAAACCGCTCAGCTGGCTGCTTTTGACGCTGCTCAACTTGGTCAGCCTTGTGGACATATTGACGATCAAGTTCGTGTGCAATTAGAAAAAGACGGATTAGGACCAGATTACAATTTACCAGGATTACCGCATCGAACTGGTCATGGGATTGGTCTTGAAATCCATGAGCATCCTTATATATTGAAAGGAAATAATATTAAGTTACAACCAGGAATGACCTTTAGTATTGAGCCAATGATTGTGGTACCAGGTGCATTTGGTATACGTTTGGAAGATCATATTTATATGACAAAAGAAGGCCCCCAGTGGTTTACCGAGCCAGCGCATAGTATTGACAATCCATTTAACGTATAAGGAAAAACGACAATGCAAGACTATTTTACTGATTGCTTTTTTAAAAAACTCTATAGAACTGTCCAATACTGTTTTTCCTGCCATAACCTCTAAATTAAATGGATACTCCTAAGGCATTTCGAGTGTCTGGTTTGCACGGAAAATAAGGTCTCGGATTGTATTTTTAATCTTGTAAAAGCACTTTTATCTCGTTTATCAACTCGCCACGTTTTTCTGCGCTAACTATATACTTCTTATCCTTGGTTACTATCCGTAGCATGTTCTTTCTGTCTTTTACTAAGCTCACAGAATCGTCCATCGTACTTCCTATAAAACCAAAAAAACCTTTACTCCCACAGGTCATCGTCAAGTTTGAATATTCTAGTTTGTTTACGCTTATGATATCGATTTTGGAGATTGTTATTTTCCCCACTTTTTTCTTTAATATCAAATTGTCTTTCTCAAGCATTATTTTCTCCAAGGCATTTGCATAAAAATAGATAACCGTTCCTATAATCAAAACATTCAATATTGTACCGCCAATTACTCCGTAGCTAGAATTAATTGTCATTAGAGTTAATGAAGCCAACACAAGTAGTACAAGCGTACCAATCGTAACGAGTTTTACGAAGGTTGAACTTTTGCTTAAATACACACGCTTATTCTCCAAAATTATCTTGATTTTTAATGTATTATTTAAAGCATTATCAATATAACGATCCATTTTTCTATTTACTCAAAATATAATACCACACGCCAGGTACAGACGTTTGTTGTTAATATATTTTGCTACTCAATTTAACACTTATTATCCATTTACTCCTAATAGACTAATGCTATTTTGGTTAAACGCAGAACGTTTTAAGAAAGCTTATTTTCAATTTCCCATAGACCCTTCGAGCATAGATGATTAATTAATTTTCAAAAAACAGAAAATGTTAATCTTTATTCATGGGTCTGACATATATCATTTAGAAAGATTGAACAATGGTATATGTTTACATTTTTAAGTCCTAGTGGGTAAAAAAGGAGCCTAAAGGATAGATGATTTGAGATAAATAAAACAAAAAACTATGAAAAAGTATCTGTTATTAATAGTAGCATTTGCAGTATCCTTTGGGCTATACGCTCAAGAAGAGGAAGAGTT
>DATGMW010000163.1:0-6612 GCA_035307105.1 Flavobacteriaceae bacterium | reverse complement strand
GAAAGCGAAATAGTAAGAGAGGAAGTTGGTATAAGCAAAAAGAGACCAGATCCAGAGCTAGAACTGCTTTACCGTGAAAACACCGAAGACCATTTACGTCAAGGACCAGGGGTAGAAGGGGAAATATCTTGGGATATAGAGTTTGGAGGCAAACGTAAATCTAGAATACAATATGCTGCTAAAGGTCTGGAGTTAGCAGAAATGGAGTTACAAGACTATGAACATAATTTACGTTTGGAAGCTAGTATTATCTATCTCGAAACCATAAAAGACCAAAAACTATATGAGGTTCAAAAAGCTTCGTATGAAAGCATGAAGCAGATTGCAAAGTCAGATAGCATCCAACATGCACTAGGGATACTTACTCGTGTAGAAGCGCTACAAAGTAGTGTAGAAGCTATAATGGCAAGGAATGAAATGCGAAAAGCCCGTACCGATTGGCAAAACACGATTCTTCAATTACAGGATATTGCAGGAATTAATCGAGAAGAGCAAATCATACTGCCTGACACCACCGCTAAGCTGCTGATGCGTACACTTACGCTAAACGAATTGGAAGTTTCTGCTTTAGAAAACAAAGCTACCTTAAAAGCGGCAGAGTTAAACAAAGAACAAACCGAAGCTGAAGAAAAATTAATTCGCGCCGAAAGAAGAATGGATGTAAATCTTATAGCGGGATTTGAATACAACAAATCAAGCGTAACGCCCGCATTGGATGCACCAATGGATAGGGTATTGCTTGTAGGATTCGGTATCCCATTAAAGTTTTCTAACCTCAACAAAGCGGAATTAAGACAGGTAAAGCTCGCAAAAGAACAAAGCACTTGGGAAGTAAGTGCCACAAAAAGAGTCACTCTTACTGCTGTACGAGAGGCCTATAACAAATATATCGCTGCAGAACAACAACTAAATAGCTTGGAAAAGGATTTGCTTGAAGGAGCAGAAACTATATTAAATGGAGTTATTTATGCGTACCAGCGAGGTAGCACTAGCTTTTTGGAAGTATTGAATGCCAGAAACTCCTATAACGAAATTCAGACGTTATATTACGAAAGTTTATTTGAGTATACCGCAGCTTACTTGGAGTTGCAATACGCTGCAGGAATATGGGATGTAGAATTATAATAGCCTTTTAAACTTGTAAAACAAGTTTAAAAATATTTATAGCACCAATAAAAAGCGCCTTCAGAAAATTCTGAAGGCGCTTTTTATTATCTAAACTATAATCTAGACTAAACTCTTGTTTCCTCTAGTTTTCTTTGGTTGTCTTTCAATCTTTCCAATTGCTCTTCGTCCATCAAATAGCGTTTTTTACTATCGTCTAGCTCATCCATCCAATCGGTATGATGCTCTTCTGCCTTGGTTCCTGTAACAACAGATTTAAAGGTTTTATCTCTGTAGGTTAGAATATCTTCTTCCTTATCCTTTAACCACTGTTTAAACATCACTCCTACTTCGTCGATATTAAAGTCTGGATAATCGGTATAAGAAATCAGGTCTTTGATATATGCTGCTTGGAAATCTACGTCGTCATTTGCAGATTCTACTTTAGAGTATTTCTCTAACCATGCATCGATATCTTTGCGTCTTTCCTTTTTAGATGGCATTTCGAATTTCCCCATCATATAGTCTCTTGCAAGCCAAGCTTGGGTATCGAACATATTAAATGTGTAGTACTGATCTTGCATTCCTAGATAGATTAACTCTGGTAAATCTTGGAAGAAAATACCTTTGTAAATATCATCTGGATATAAGTTATTTTCCGTTTTCAGACGTAAATTATCTGGTAGGAAAGGGAATTTATGTTGGTATCCTGTACACATTACTACGCCATCGAATCTCTTGGTAGTACCATCTTTAAAGTGCGCCACATCGTCTACAAAGTGTGTAACCAACGGCCGTTCTTCAATTCCTTTTGGCCAATCTACGCCAATAGCTTCTGATCTATAGCTTAAGGTTACCGACTTGGAACCGTGTTTGTAACACTGCACTGCAATATCTTCGGCAGAGTAGCTAGAACCAATCAACAACAAATCTTTATCTATAAACTGGTCTGCACCTCTAAAGTCATGTGCGTGCATTACTGCTCCTGGAAACTCGTCTATCCCTTCAAAAAACGGCATGTTTGGTGTTGAGAAGTGTCCAGTTGCTACTACTAAGTAATCAAACTCTTCTGCAGAAGTAGTATTTTCTTTTAGGTCATCTATATATAAGGTAAATTTCTTGCGCTCCTCATCATAGGTTACCCAACGTGCGGTAGTATTAAAACGGATGTATTTTTTAGCGTTACTTTTTCTTATTCTTCCTTGAATATAATCAAAAAGTACTGGACGTGGCGGGTACGAAGAGATTGGCTTTCCAAAATGCTCATCGAAAGAGTAATCCGAAAGCTCTAAACATTCTTTAGGTCCGTTAGACCATAAGTACTTATACATACTTCCGTGGATCGGCTCCCCGTATTTTCCAACACCAGTTCGCCATGTGTAATTCCACATACCACCCCAGTTCGATTGTTTTTCAAAACAAACAATTTCAGGAATTTCCATCCCCATTCTTTCCGCTGACTCAAATGCACGTAACTGCGCTAAACCACTAGGGCCAGCACCAATTATTCCAATTCTTTTTTTACTCATAATTATAAAAAGGGTTTTTATATATTCTATCGTGAGTTAATTCCTACACGATTACTGTTCTTAACTTATTTCAATTCGCTTGTTACTGCCTTAGGTTAATTCAGACAAAGAAAGGAAATGTATAGTAGCGAAACATAGTCTAGTACACATCCTTAGAGTGGAGAACTCGCTTACCTAGTAATGGACACTAAAGCCAAAAAGCGAGAAAAAGATTCGATACAAAATCATAATGATATAAAGGAATAACTCCTTTTGTATGACAGTCTCCTATCTCATGAATTACAAACATAAACAATATTTAATTAAAATCAAAGAATATCGATTATCATTATTTATTTTGCTTATTTTTATAATTTTTATACATAAAATTCAAGCATTCTAAAAAAACAGAAGGTTTCCATCAGAATGCTTTACTAAGTACAAGGTAATAATTAGACTTTCACATTCTCCTAAAGAATCATCCATTCTTTAATTACCAGAAACTCTTAATTAAGTCATTAATCCTAAATAAAATATTGTAAAACATAGTCAAATAGAGATAGTATAATAAAATTGCTTTCCTAAAGGCTTGCAATGTATTATCCTTACCATGCCAATAGATAACAATCAAATTTTAATTACATTTGTATAAATTCTAATTTTATGCTAATTATTGGTATTGCTGGTGGCACCGGAAGTGGGAAAACCACTGTTGTAGAACAGATTATTGAGGAACTACCCTTTGGTGAGGTATGTGTGATTTCGCAAGACTCTTATTATCTAGACACCACCCATCTACCTATGGAGGAACGGATCAAAATTAACTTTGACCACCCTCAAGCCATCGATTTTGATTTATTAGTAAAACATCTAAAGCAATTGCGCGCCGGAAAATCTATAGAACAGCCCATATACTCTTTCACAGAACATAATCGAACAGGCAAAACGCTAACAACACACCCAAAAAAGGTGGTAATCGTGGAAGGAATTCTTATATTGACCAATAAGAGCATACGCGATATGATGGATATAAAGCTTTTTGTTCATGCCGATAGCGACGAACGATTAATACGAAGAATCCATAGGGATATTCGCGATAGAGGTAGAACTATAGAGGAGGTTTTGGAGCGTTATAAGACTACACTAAAACCTATGCATCAGCAATTTATAGAACCTACCAAGGAGTTTGCCGATATCATTATCCCTACAAACCGATATAATACGGTAGCCGTCGATCTTTTGCAGCGTATTATAAATCATACCCTTACTACTATTAAATAATTTGTGATATGAAATTCTCTAGCCTTCGCAAAAAAACATGGTTCAAAACGATGAGCAATCGTTACCTACTTATAGGTGTTGTTTTTATCGTATGGATGACATTTTTTGATACCAACTCATTTCTAATACAAAGAGAACTCAACAAAGAGATTAAAAGTTTAAATACAAATACAGAGTTTTATTCCAATGAAACCGAAAAAGACTTAAAATTCATTGAGGGCATGAGCGACCTAGAACAAATAGAAAAGTACGCTAGAGAGAAGTACTATCTGAAAAAAGAAAATGAAGAAATATTCCTGATTGAATAAGATACAGAAAATGAGAGACACAAAATCCGACGATTTATTTGAAGAATTCCAAGCAGTTAGTGCCAAACAATGGGTGCAACAAATTCAGGTAGATCTAAAAGGTGCCGATTATAACCAAACCTTATTATGGCATAGTGAGGAAGGAATAGACGTAAAACCTTTCTATCATGAAGATACCACGCCAAATAAATATAACATTCCAGGACAGCCAGATACATGGCAGATAGCCCAGGCTATTTTTATAGATGATATAGCTATTGCAAAAAAGTTATTACAAGAAGCTTTGCAAAAAGGTGCAACCGCTTTACGACTTATAGCAGATAAACCTTTTGATATTAAAGCATTCTTCGATGGCCTGATTATCGAAAATGCGAAAATATATTTTGAGCTGTTATTTTGGGACCAAGCATTTCTCCACGAGCTTAGCTCCTATTTAAACAAAAACAAAAGCAACTATTCCCTAGGACTAGATCCTATTGGACATCTAGCAAAAGAAGGGAATTGGCAAAACGAAACAAATACGATAGATGCATTAGCCGACATAGCTAAAGCAGAACCCAAGAGCAGTATTCGAGTAGATACACGAACGTATCAGAATGCTGGAGCCAATATGGTGCAGCAACTTGCCTACGCCATGTGTCATGCCAATGAATACTTACATAGCCTAAATAAAAAAGGAGTTCCACTTAAGGACTTAAAGGTAGTATTTCATATAGCCATTGGATCCAACTATTTCTTTGAGATTGCAAAGCTCCGAGCGCTACGATTGCTATACGCTACCCTAGCAAAAGAATATAACGCCAATCCTCTTTGCGAGATTTTGGCTATGCCTACCAAGCGAAACAAAACTATCTACGATTACAACGTAAATATGTTGCGCACTACTACCGAGTGTATGAGTGCTATACTAGGCGGTGCAAATACAATAGAGAATATGCCGTATGATGCTGTTTTCCATAAAGACAACCCATTTGGATCGCGAATCGCAAGAAATCAATTATTGATTCTTAAGGAGGAAAGTTTCTTCGACAAAGTGAGCAATCCGTCCGACGGAACCTATTATATAGAAAACCTTACCGAGGAACTTGCAAATAAAGCCTTAGAATTATTTAAGAATATTGAGAAATCAGGAGGTTTTATAAAGCAATTACACGAAGGGACCATTCAACGAAAAATAGCGGAAAGTGCTGCTAAGGAACAAGCACTTTTCGATAGCGGAAAACTGGTTTTATTAGGAACCAACAAGCATCCGAATCCCCAGGATAGAATGAAAGAGGATTTGGAACTATTCCCTTTTGTAAAAAGAAACGTCCGAAAAACACTTTTCCCGCCGATTATAGAAAATCGATTGGCAGAAACTTTAGAGCAGAAACGATTGGAAGAAGAAAAAACGCAAGCTTAAAGATGATGAATAGAAAGAACTTTGATAGCATACAACTTATAAAACCAACAGCAGAAGTCCCCTCGAATATATCGACACACGAAACTGCCGAAGGAATAGCTTTAAAAAGCAAGTATACCGAAAAAGATTACGAAAACTTAAAACACGTAAACTTTGCGGCAGGAATAACCCCCAATCTTCGTGGGCCATACAGCACTATGTATGTGCGCAGACCTTGGACTATTAGGCAATACGCTGGTTTCTCGACCGCAGAAGAAAGCAATGCTTTTTATAGAAGAAACCTAGCTGCTGGTCAAAAAGGACTCTCTGTAGCTTTCGACTTAGCAACCCATCGCGGGTACGACAGCGATCACGAGCGCGTAGTAGGCGATGTTGGAAAAGCTGGAGTAGCGATAGATAGCGTAGAGGATATGAAAATCCTTTTCGATGGAATTCCACTCGACCAAATGAGCGTTTCTATGACGATGAACGGTGCGGTACTACCAATTATGGCGTTTTATATAGTAGCTGCAGAAGAACAAGGCGTAAGTGTAGACAAACTTATAGGTACTATCCAAAACGATATTCTTAAGGAGTTTATGGTTAGAAATACCTACATCTACCCTCCTACTCCATCTATGAAAATCATCAGTGATATTTTTGAATACGCGTCGCAAAAAATGCCGAGGTTCAACTCGATATCTATTTCAGGATACCATATGCAAGAAGCAGGAGCTACTGCAGATATCGAACTTGCATATACGCTGGCCAATGGTTTGGAATACATCCGAACTGGATTAGCATCTGGGATGAAAATCGACGATTTTGCTCCGAGACTTTCCTTTTTCTGGGCTATTGGAATGAACCATTTTATGGAAATCGCCAAAATGCGTGCAGCACGAATGCTGTGGGCAAAATTGGTACAACAATTCCATCCTAAAGATCAAAAATCACTTAAACTACGTACCCACTGTCAAACCAGTGGATGGAGTCTTACAGAACAAGATCCGTTTAACAACGTAGCACGAAC
>DATGMW010000162.1:0-15267 GCA_035307105.1 Flavobacteriaceae bacterium | reverse complement strand
AACATTAAGCATTTAATTAAATACTAAATAGTTAATAGAGAGATATTATTATGTCAACACATTCAGAAGATATGGCTATAGATTTACATGAGGAGGATCATGGTCATCATAAAGAAACTTTCGTAACTAAGTATATATTTAGTACAGACCATAAAATGATATCCAAGCAGTTTTTACTGACGGGTATTATTATGGGAATAATCGGCATCCTGATGTCGGTTCTTTTCCGAATGCAAATCGCATGGCCAGATAAGCCATTTGGTATCTACGAAATTCTGCTTGGAAAATGGGCAGATGGTGGAGTAATGGATCCAAATATATATTTGGCACTTGTTACTATGCACGGTACTATTATGGTATTCTTTGTACTCACCGCTGGACTAAGTGGTACGTTTAGTAACTTATTGATTCCATTACAAATCGGTGCTCGAGACATGGCATCTGGGAAGATAAACATGGTTTCTTCTTGGTTGTTTGTTGTTTCTAGCTTACTGATGGTATTCTCCTTATTTGTGGAAACAGGCCCTGCATCTGCAGGATGGACCGTTTACCCACCATTAAGTGCATTACCACAAGCTATACCAGGTTCTGGAGTAGGAATGACCATTTGGTTGGTAGCATTAGTTATATTTATTGCCCAGTCTTTATTGGGATCCCTTAACTATGTTGCAACCGTTCTTAATATGAGAACCAAAGGAATGTCTATGACTAGACTTCCACTAACAATATGGTCGTTTCTTATTACGGCAATAATTGGAATTATTGCGTTCCCTGTTCTATTCGCTGCTGGATTAATGCTATTGATGGATAGAAGCTTTGGAACTTCTTTTTTCCTATCCGATATTTATATCGCTGGAGAAGTATTGCATAACCAAGGTGGTTCTCCAGTACTTTACGAACACTTATTCTGGTTCCTAGGACACCCGGAAGTATATATTGTAATTCTTCCAGCGATGGGAATCGTTTCAGAAGTTTTAGCATCCAACTCTAGAAAACCTATATTCGGTTACCGAGCGATGATTGGGTCTCTTTTGGCTATTGCATTCCTATCTACTTTAGTTTGGGGTCACCACATGTTCGTATCTGGAATGAACCCATTCCTAGGTTCTGTATTTACATTTACCACTTTATTAATCGCTATTCCATCGGCAGTAAAAGCCTTTAACTGGGTTACTACTATATGGAAGGGGAACTTACAGATGAACCCCGCCATGTTGTTCTCCATAGGTTTTGTTTCTACCTTTATTACAGGTGGACTTACAGGAATCGTTCTTGGAGATAGTGCACTAGATATTAACGTACACGATACGTATTTCGTAATTGCTCACTTCCACTTAGTAATGGGTATTTCTGCAGTGTATGGATTACTAGCCGGTATTTACCATTGGTTCCCTGTGATGTACGAGGGTAGATTGATGAATAAAAAGCTTGGTTACTGGCACTTCTGGATCACAGCGGTAACTTCTTATGGGATTTTCTTCCCAATGCACTTTGTTGGATTGGCAGGACTACCAAGACGTTACTACAGCAATACAGAGTTCCCTTACTTCGATGACCTTGCGGACATGAACGTAATGATTACCATTTTTGCTATTGTTGCTGCTACTGCACAATTGTTATTCTTGTATAACTTCTTCTCGTCTATGTTCAATAAAAAGAGAGGACCGGTTAACCCATGGAATGCTACAACATTGGAGTGGACAGCACCTCAAAAACACATTCATGGAAACTGGCCTGGACCTTTACCAATTGTATACCGTTGGCCTTATGACTATAGCAAGATGAATAAAGACGAAACGGACTATGTTATAGCCGGTCAAGACTTTGTGCCGCAAAACGTACCTTTGCAGCCAAATGAGGATATCTTAGATCACTAGACTTAACTAGCAATACTATTTTAAAAATGCCACTTTCCAAATATCGGAAGTGGCATTTATTTTTTATGGTATTCCTATCCGTTTACAAGTATAAGGATAGAGCGATTGTTTGTATCTTTGTAGCCATGAATGAGAATTTAGATCCATCTGCCGATAGCCTATCTCCTGTGGAAAGGGATATAGAGCGCAAGCTACGTCCACAAAGCTTTGATGATTTTGCTGGGCAGGCGCAAGCTTTGGAGAATTTGAAAGTATTCGTAAAGGCAGCTAACCTTCGTGGAGAAGCTTTAGACCATACCTTGTTTCATGGGCCTCCAGGGTTAGGAAAGACTACACTGGCACATATATTATCCAATGAGCTTAATGCAGGGATAAAAGTAACCTCTGGGCCTGTACTCGATAAACCAGGAGATTTAGCAGGCTTACTTACCAATTTGGAGGAACGCGATGTTTTGTTTATCGATGAGATCCATCGACTTTCGCCTATAGTAGAAGAGTATTTATACTCTGCTATGGAGGACTATAAGATCGATATTATGATCGAGTCAGGACCCAATGCTAGAACCGTTCAGATACACCTTAATCCATTTACCTTGGTTGGTGCAACTACTCGTTCTGGAATGCTTTCTGCACCTATGCGTGCCCGATTCGGAATCTCAGCTAGATTACAATATTATAACACCGAACTACTGACCGATATTATTCAACGAAGTGCGGAGATTCTTGAAGTGGCTATACATATAGATGCCGCTATAGAAATCGCCTCGCGAAGTAGAGGTACACCTAGAATTGCAAATGCCTTATTGCGGCGAGTACGCGATTTTGCGCAAATCAAAGGTGATGGAAGTATTGATCTAAAAATTGCAAAATATAGTCTAGAAGCTTTGCATGTAGATGCCTATGGTTTAGATGAAATGGACAATCGTATACTTACCACGCTTATCGATAACTTTAAAGGCAGACCGGTTGGCCTTACTACATTGGCTACAGCGGTGTCCGAAAGTCCGGAAACGATAGAGGAAGTGTATGAGCCCTTCCTTATCCAGCAAGGATTTATTGTTCGTACTCCGAGAGGAAGAGAGGTAACCGACAAAGCCTATTCCCATTTAGGAAAGCATAAGTTTGGCGGTGAAGACCCTAAGCTGTTTTAAACCCATACTGCATGAGCAAAGAGAAACATACCGCTATGATTAAAAAGCGAGCATTAGAGCTTGGTTTTTTGTCATGTGGTATTAGTAAAGCGCAGTTCTTAGAAGAGGAAGCTCCTAGATTGGAAGATTGGCTTAAAAAAGACTACCATGCGCAGATGGGTTATATGGAGAATCATTTTGATAAACGCTTAGATCCTACTAAGTTGGTTCCTGGAGCAAAAAGCGTAATCTCCTTGCTATATAATTATTACCCTGCCGAGCAACAAATCGATAAAACTTTTAAAATATCAAAATACGCTTACGGACAGGATTACCATCACGTAGTGAAAGCCAAGATGCGCGAGTTATTTCATTACATCGAACAGGAGATAGGAGCTATTGAAGGACGTTATTTTGTGGACTCGGCACCAGTATTAGATAAAGCTTGGGCAGCGCGTAGTGGTTTAGGTTGGATAGGAAAGCATACGCTTATGCTGACCAAGCAAGTAGGTTCCTTTTTCTTTATTTCCGAAATTATATGCGATTTAGAATTGGAATATGATGGTCCGGTTACCGACCATTGTGGTACTTGTACTGCTTGCATAGATGCCTGCCCTACGGGTGCAATTGTGGAAGATAAAGTGGTAGATGCCAATAAGTGTATTTCCTACCTTACCATTGAGTTTAAAGATGCCTTGCCAAGTTATATGGACGGGCAGATGCAAGATTGGGTCTTTGGTTGTGATATTTGTCAGGATGTTTGTCCTTGGAATCGATTTAGTAAAGCTCATCAAGAACCGTTATTCAATCCACATCCAGACTTGCTGTCCATGAAAAAAGAAGATTGGATTTCTTTAGACGAAGATCGATTCCAAGATTTATTTCGTAAAAGTGCTGTTAAGCGTACCAAGTTTAGTGGCCTAACTAGAAACATTGACTTTGTTTCCAAATCAAAAGACACAGATAAGTAAATCTTCTGTCTTACTTAATAATCTCTTTTTACTTGAATTAAGACTGCTTAGCTTTATGCTATGAGGCTAAATACCTTTGCGATTCCTTTATATTACCAACTATCTAGCGTAAATTTGTCGGTTCGAATAAAATCAAGATTTTATGAGTAGAATGAAAGAATCGATGCGGAGAGAGGCGCTTTTGTACCATGCAAAACCAAAGCCTGGAAAAATAGAAGTTGTCCCAACTAAAAAATACGCAACACAGCGAGATCTAAGCTTAGCTTACTCCCCAGGAGTAGCAGAACCCTGCTTAGAAATTGCCAAAAACAAAGAAAATGTTTATAAATATACAAGTAAAGGGAACCTTGTTGCGGTAATAACCAATGGTACAGCCGTGTTAGGTTTAGGCGATATAGGACCAGAGGCATCTAAACCCGTAATGGAAGGGAAGGGCTTGCTGTTTAAAATCTTTGCGGATATAGACGTTTTTGATATTGAATTAGACGTTACCGATCCAGAGGAATTTATCCGTACGGTGAAGAACATGGCGCCTACATTTGGTGGAATAAACCTCGAGGACATAAAAGCACCAGAAGCTTTTGAAATCGAGCGTAGACTAAAAGAAGAACTGGATATTCCTGTCATGCACGACGACCAGCACGGAACCGCAATTATCTCAGCAGCAGCCTTGTTGAATGCGGTAGAGTTAGCAGGAAAGAAAATGAGCGAAGTTCAGGTGGTTATTAGTGGTGCCGGTGCCGCGGCGGTTTCCTGTGCAAGACTATACATTGCTTCTGGCGTTCGCCCAGAGAATATCGTTATGTTAGACAGTAAGGGAGTAATCCGCAGCGATAGAGAGAACTTATCCGTAGAGAAGAAAGAGTTTGCTAGCGGCAAAGACGTCCATGAATTAACAGACGCTATAGTTGGTGCAGACGTTTTTGTAGGCTTATCGATCGGAAATATTTTTACACCTCAGATGTTGTTGGATATGGCCGATAATCCAATTGTATTTGCCATGGCGAATCCCGATCCAGAGATTGAATACGAGCTTGCAGTAGGAACTAGAGAGGATGTCATCATGGCTACAGGTCGTAGTGATCATCCTAACCAAGTGAACAATGTATTGGGGTTCCCATATATTTTCCGTGGTGCACTCGATGTTCGTGCAAAAGCTATTAATGAAGAGATGAAAATGGCAGCGGTTCTTGCCCTAGCGGCATTAGCAAAAGAGCCGGTTCCAGAACAAGTAAATATCGCTTACGGAGAAACTAAATTGGTTTTTGGCAGGGAATATATTATACCTAAACCATTCGATCCTCGTTTAATAACGCATGTGCCAGTGGCCGTTGCTAGAGCGGCAATAGAAAGCGGTGTAGCAAGAATAACGATAACCGACTGGGCCAAATACGAAGATGAGCTAAGCGCTAGAATGGGAGAAGATAGCAAATTGATAAAACTATTGCTTAATAGAGCTCGTACCAATGCAAAAAGAGTGGTTTTCGCGGAAGCAGATCAGTTAGATGTACTAAAAGCAGCCCAGATTTCTCATGAAAATGGGATTGCTATTCCTGTACTTTTGGGACGAGAAGATGTGATTCGCAACCACATGCAAGAGATTGAATTCGATGCAGATGTGGAAATAATAGACCCAACAGATGATAAGTCGAAAGAACTTCGAGATAAATATGCACATGAGCATTGGTTGGCACGTAACCGTAAAGGAGTGTCTAAATACGATGCTAATCGCTTGATGCGAGATAGGAACTATTTTGGAGCTATGATGGTGCAAATGGGCGATGCCGATGGGATGATTTCTGGATACACCAGAGCGTATGCGTCGGTGTTAAGACCAGCATTGCAAGTTGTAGGTAAACATCATGGTACAAATAAAGTGGCTACGGCTAACTTGATGATGACAAAAAAAGGTCCGCTATTTATAGCCGACACCGCAGTAAACATCAATCCAACCGCACAAGATCTTGTAGATATTGCACAAATGACAAACTATACCATGAAGATGTTCGGGCTAGATCCAGTTATTGCCATGGTATCGTACAGTAACTTTGGATCTGCTAAATCTCCTGGTGTTGAGAAAGTCCAGGAAGCCGTAAAGCTACTTCACGAAAATTATCCTGACATTAAAGTAGATGGAGAGGTGCAAGCAGACTTTGCCTTAAACAAAGAATTGATTCAAAAGAATTTTCCACATTCTAAGCTAGCAGGCAAAAGTGTAAATGCTTTAATATTTCCAAATCTAGAAGCTGCAAATAGCAACTACAAGATGTTGAAAGAAATCAATAATGTGGAGTCTATTGGACCTATTATGCTAGGGATGCATAAGCCGATTCACTTGTTACAGCTAGGTGCGTCTGTAGAAGAAATGGTAAGCATGGTAGCTGTGGTTGTAGTAGATGCGCAAGAAAAAGAAATGCGTAGAAAGCAAAATAAAGAATAGACTATCAATAATCAAATCAATAGCCCTGATTCCATTAAATCAGGGCTTTTTTCATTTTTATTTTTAGCGGTTTCACGAAATTAAAGTCCGAAAATCACTTCATTTGAACCAAAAGCTTGCTCTAAAAGCCTAGAATCTAGTGACTAATCAGAAGTGTTGTAAACAATTGTTTGCATCCTATTATAAAAATAAACTGTTAACTTATTGATTTATACATAGGATATGCCGCTGTTTTTTCGTGATTGTTTGGCGAGAAGGCTGGAATCTTTGCTTAAGTACCTAAGTATGTGAGAATCATATATAAGTTGATACGCATAGAGAAGCTATAAAACTGTTTATCACTTAACCAATATTTATGATAAGTTGTAAATTGTAGTATATTTGTACGATAAAATACAATCATGATTTCGCATATTCAAGGCAGGCTGGTAGAGAAACATCCAACAGATGTTGTAATTGACTGTAATGGGGTGGGTTATTTTTTGCATATTACCATGCAGACTTACTCACAAATACCAGACACAGAAAATATATTGATGTACACGCACTTACAAGTACGTGAGGACGCGCATTCATTATATGGGTTCATCACTCGTTCGGAGCGAAAAGTATTTCGTTTGTTGATTGGTGTATCTGGAATTGGTGCGGCTACAGCCCGTACGATGTTGTCCTCATTAACGCCACAAGAAATTGTGGAAGCTATTGCAATAAACGACATCAACACCTTGAAAACGGCAAAAGGTATTGGCACAAAAACAGCACAGCGTATGGTTCTAGATTTAAAGGATAAAGTGCTAAAAATATACGATTTGGAGGAGGTTTCTACCGATTCAAACAATACTAATAGAGAAGAAGCGTTATCTGCTTTAGAAACCTTAGGGTTTGCAAGGAAACAAGCAGAGAAAGTTTGTAAGCAAATTGTAAAAGATAACCCAGATGCTTCCGCCGAGGCAATCATTAAGTTGGCATTAAAAAAACTGTAGATCTTGGAAAAACAATATTACCGAGTAAAACTCCCTGTATTAGGCTTTTTATTAACTGCAATACTGTTTTTAGCAGGTGGCTACTATGGCCTAGCGCAAGACAGTACAAAAACAAGCTATACCAATAGGCCTCTTGAATTACTTACACCTCCCTCTATAGAAGAGATGTATACCTACGACCCTATTATCGATAGGTATATATATACCCAAAAAATTGGCGATTTTTCTGTTGCCTATCCAATGATCTTAACTCCCGAGGAGTATGATAAAATGCTGTTAGAGCAACAAATGCAGGCCTATTTTAAACAGAAAATCGATGCCGCCGATGGAAGAAAAACAGATTCGCAAGACGACAGGCGTAACTTATTGCCAACGTATTATGTGAAGTCGGAATTATTCGAGACCATTTTTGGAGGAAATACCATCGATATTATTCCACAAGGTAGTGTGGAGGTAGACTTAGGAATACTATATAACAAGCAGGACAACCCTTCTCTTTCTCCTAGAAACAGACAGAGTTTTACTTTTGATTTCGACCAACGAATCAGCTTGAGCATGATGGGAAAAGTAGGAGAGCGATTAGATGTAAATATAAATTACGATACACAGTCGACCTTTGATTTTCAAAACCAAATCAAATTAGAATACGCGCCCACCGAAGATGATATTGTGCAGAGTATCGAGGTGGGAAATGTTAGTATGCCACTGAATAGCAGCCTTATTCAAGGAGCACAGAGTCTTTTTGGAGTTAAAACAGAACTTCAATTTGGTAAAACACGAATTACTGGCGTTTTCTCAGAACAAAAATCAGAAACCCAAACAGTAATTGCAGAAGGAGGAGCTACAGTAAATGATTTTAAAATGTATGCTATGGATTATGACGATAACCGTCACTTTTTCTTGGCACATTATTTTAGAGATAATTACGACAAGGCGGTATCGCAATATCCGTTCTTAAATACAAATATCGAAATTACAAGAGTGGAGGTGTGGGTAACCAATAGATCCAATCGTACCGAGAATATTCGTAGCGTAGTAGCGGTTCAAGATATTGGGGAATCAAAATTAGAAAATATTGGATTGCAAAACCCGCCGGCTGACTTTATTCAATCCACGCCAAATGCTACTCCAGATAATAAAAACAACAAGTTCAACCCATTTGGAATCAACGGAAGTGCACCTAGTTATTTAAATGATAATATTCGAGATAGAGCTTCAGTAGAAAGCGGGTTTGGAGGCTTGAGTGTGCGTGATGGAATGGACTATGCAACTTTAGAAAATGCTAGAAACTTACAAGCACACGAGTTCCGTCTACATCCTAAACTCGGATATATCTCTTTAAATGAACGCCTGCGAAATGACGAAATTTTAGCAGTATCTTTTCAGTATACTCGAGGAGGGAAGGTATACCAAGTTGGGGAATTCTCTAACGATGGGGTAGATAATACCGGAGGAGAACTAGCAAATACCGGTAACCAACCAGGCGGAGAACCAATCGTAAACTCTTCTCAGAACCTTGTGGTAAAAATGCTTCGAAGTAACTTTACCAGTGTACAGGAGCCGGTTTGGGACTTGATGATGAAGAATATTTACCCATTAGGAGCTTTTGATTTAGAGAGAGAGGACTTTAAGTTAAATATAGTCTACACCGATCCATCACCGATTAACTATATAAAACCTGCAGCTGGAACTACGCAATACCCAGCAGTAGCTTTACCAGAAGATGTTGCAGAAACTCCTCTGTTGCGCGTATTTAACGTAGATAGGCTAAACTACAATAACGATCCGCAAGAAGGCGGAGATGGATTCTTTGACTTTGTGCCTGGGATTACTGTCGATAGAGAAAACGGGGCGATTATCTTCCCAAGTGTAGAACCATTTGGAGAGTACTTATTCGAAAAGCTTCGTAGCGATGGCGGGGCGGAAGACTATGCGTTGCCACAAACCTACAACGCCAACCAAAATAAATATGTATTCTATAGCCTGTATCGCAATACCAAAATAGAAGCAGAACAGCAGCAAAGCGAAAAGAATAAATTTCAATTAAGAGGTACCTATAGGTCTACCGATTCCGATGGAATTCCTATTGGAGCGGCCAATGTGCCACAGGGTTCCGTGCGAGTTACTGCTGGAGGAAGGACTTTGGCAGAAGGGATAGATTACACGGTTAACTATCAGACTGGTAGGGTGCATATATTAGATCCATCCTTGGCAAACTCCAAGACACCGATTAATATCTCTACCGAGAACAATAATACCTTTGGCCGACAAACCCGTCGTTTTACTGGTTTGCATCTCGAACATCAATTCAATAAGAACTTTATGATTGGGGGTACTTATCTAAATATGAATGAGCGCCCAATGACACAAAAATCTGCTTATAATGGAGAATCGGTAAACAACTCCATATTTGGAGTGCAAACCGTGTTTTCTACAGAAGCACCGTTCTTAACAAGGCTTGTAAATAAGCTTCCTAATATTGATACAGACGTAGAGTCGTACGTGTCTTTACGTGGGGAGTTTGCATACCTACTACCAAATTCTCCTAAAGTTTCTAATTTCGATGGGAAAACAACTTCCTATATCGATGATTTCGAAGCTTCACAAACCTCAATCGACCTAATGTCGCCTCAATCTTGGCACCTGGCAAGTACACCAGTAGGCTTTGGAGGAGAAGTAGAAAATAACAACCTAGAGTACAATTACAATCGAGCAAAATTAGCCTGGTATGCCATCGATCCCGTGTTCTATGGCGGTGGGCGACCAAGTGAACTGAATAGTGAGGATGTTTCCAGTCCGTTTACACGGCGTGTATTTCGGGATGAGGTATTTCCAAACCAAGATATTATTCAGGGACAATCCCATGCTTTGTTTACTTTTGATTTAGCATATTATCCTGGCCAAAGAGGACCTTACAACTTTAACCCTGCAACCAACGGAACAAATAATTTACCCAATCCTAGAGATCGATTTGGTGGAATAACCAGAGGCTTGTCTACTTCCGACTTTGTGCGCTCCAACGTAGAGTACATTCAATTCTGGGTAATGGATCCGTTTATTTATCCAGAGAATGTTCAAAATAACGGAGGAACTCTTAGTTTTAACTTAGGAAACATTTCCGAAGACATTCTGAAAGATGGAAGAATGCAGTATGAGAATGGACTGCCAGAGGATGGCGGAACTTCCAATACTATTGCAACAGAATGGGGAAAGGTACCTGCCAATCAAGCTTTGGTATATGCATTTAGCAATGATCCAGAAGTACGTGCAAGACAGGACGTGGGACTAGACGGACTTAGCGATGCCGAAGAGGCAGCAAAATATCCAGCTTTTGCTGGATTGAGTGATCCATCGGGCGATAACTATGAGTATTACCTTCAAGCAAGTGGAGGCGTTCTAGAGCGATACTTGAACTATAATGGTACGGACGGAAACTCTCCGGTAGCAGTTGGAAATAGCAACAGAGGGAGTACTACTAGACCAGATACAGAAGATGTAAATGGCGACAATACAATGAACACGGTAAATAGTTATTACGAGTACGATATAAAACTATTTCCAGGTATGAATCCCGACAATAATAACCACATTAATGATGTGAAAGAATTGACGGTTACTACCGATGATAATCGTGAAATACCCGTTCGTTGGGTGCAATTTAAAGTGCCTATTAGCGAATATGACAACGCTATAGGAGGAATTTCAGGATTTGAAAACATGCGCTTTATGCGGATGTATCTATCGGAGTTCGCACAAAACACGGTATTGCGATTTGGAACCCTAGAGCTAGTTCGAGGAGACTACCGTAGATTCCAGAAGGCTATCGATAAAGATGCTAATGATCCAAACTTCGGAAGTACTTCTTTCGAAAGTGGAACGGTTAGTATCGAAGAAAACGAAAATAGAGAGCCTATCAACTATGTTATGCCTCCGGGAGTTTATAGAGAGCAGTACAATCACAACAACGACATTATTAGAGAGAACGAACGAGCATTATCTCTACGAGTAAGAGGCTTAGAGCCAAATGATGGCCGTGGGGTGTATAAAAACTTTAATGTAGACATGCGGCAGTATAAAAATCTAGAGATGTTTATACACGCAGAGTCTATAGTGAATGAAACCGCATTGGACAATGGCGATATGGTAGCTTTTATCCGAATGGGTAATGACTTAACCGATAGTTATTATGAAGTACAAATACCACTTCACCCAACAGAGTTTGGAAGCAACTCGCCAGATCAGGTGTGGCCTTACGAAAACCGATTGAATTTACCGCTGCACTTGCTGCAAGAGGCAAAAACAAGGGTTTTAGGAAATCCTAATATAGATCCGACAGAAGCAACCTTTTTCGACGAACAAGAATTAGGAGGTAGCAGTGGAGGAAATCAGATGAAAGTAGGGGTTAAAGGAAATCCGAGCTTTGGCGATGTGCGTGTAATCATGTTGGGCTTACGAAATAAAACCGCCCATAGAATTAGTGGAGAGGTATGGTTTAACGAGTTGCGTCTTTCCGAATTGGAAAACAAAGGGGGGTGGGCTGCAGTGGCAACAGTCGATGCTAACCTTGCCGACTTTGCTACAGTGACTGCCACTGGCGGAAGAAGTACAGTAGGCTTTGGATCTTTGGAATCTGGACCAAACCAGAGAGATCAAGAAGATGTAAAGCAGTACGATGTGGTTACCGATGTGAATCTTGGACAATTACTCCCAGAGAAGTGGGGCATTCAATTGCCATTTAATTATGGTAGATCGGAAGAGAAAATCACACCGGAATACGATCCAGAGTACCAAGATGTAAAATTGGATACTCGTGTGGCTAATACAGAAGATCCAGAAGAAAGAAAAAGAGTAAAACAACAGGCAGAAGACTATACACTGAGACAAAGTATTAACTTTATTGGTGTTCGTAAAGAGAGAAAGGGAAATAAGGAGCCGCGTATTTACGATGTGGAAAACCTTACACTATCTTACTCTTATAACCAAGTGGACCATCGCGACTATGAAATCGAAAGCTTCTTAGATCAGACGGTTCGCACTGGTGCAACTTATTCTCACAATTTTGCTAAGAGTAGCTGGGAGCCATTCCGTAAAAACGACTCCATATTTACAGGAAAGTATTGGAAGCCTATAAAAGATTTTAATCTAAATTATTTGCCAACCTCTATTCATGCAAATTCAAATATTATTCGTCAGTATAACGAGCAAACAATGCGAGATGTAGACTTGCTTCCAGGTAGTATTGGAATGCCAACGCTATACCAAAGAAACTATTTGTTTGACTGGCAGTACACCATAAATTATGACGTGACCAAATCCCTTAAATTCAGATTTAATTCTGCAAATCACCGCGTGGTCAAGAACTACATAGATCAAGAGGGAGTGGTAGATAATAGTATTGGTCTTTGGGATGGCTTTTTTGATATAGGAGAGCCAAACGAACATTACCAGTCATTACAAGTAGATTATGAGGTGCCGTTTAATAAAATACCTTTCTTGGCCTTTATTCGTGGAACATATAGTTATACCAGCGATTTCCAATGGAATAAAGGAAGTGATATGTACGAAAATCTAGCTATTACAGATGAGAGTGGTACTACCGAATATTACAATTTGGGTAATTCTGTGCAGAATGCTAGCACACACCGCTTCAACTCGCAATTAAATATGCGTTCGTTCTATAATTATATAGGTTTGCGTAAAAAGACGGCTTCCGCTGCTGCTAGACGTCCATCTAGTACAGGAGCGGCTGGTGCAAAAACAAGCCCCAATGATGCAAGAACTGGGCGAGACAATCGTACAACGGATGATAATCGCGCCGCGCAAGCCAATACATTTGCTCGTAGCGATGGTTCCACAGCGCAAGACATTGCCTCAAGAGGGCGAGATGGCGGTAGTGGTTTAAGCGCTGGAGAGCGATCGTATAACGCATTGGTTACTGTGCTTACTTCCCTTCGTAGGCTAACCTTTAACTACCAAGAAAATAGAGGAACGTACTTGCCTGGATATTTGCCAAAAGTAGGGGTAGCAGGAACATTAAAGCCTAGTACAGGATTCATCTTCGGTAGTCAGTCGGATATTCGCCACGAAGCGGCTCGTAGAGGATGGTTGACTTTATTCCCGGAGTTCAATGATCAATTTACACAGGTGTTGGATAAACAGTTAGATATTCAAGCAAACGTGGAGCTGTTGCCAGACTTGACGATTGATTTGAATGCAAACCGAATTCACTCCGAGAGTTTATCGGAAAACTTTATGGTAGACAACGGTAGGTATCAATCTTTAACGCCAAATACTTATGGGAATTTTAATATCAGTACCATCCTCATAGGAACAGCATTTAAGAGCAGTGGGATTAATAACTCGGTACCTTTCGAGGACTTTAAAGACAACCGACTTGTAGTAGCTAATAAATTGGCAGAGGAACATTACGGAACAACCAACTTCCCTGTAGATGAAGATGGGTTCCCTGTAGGATTTGGAAAAACTAGCCAGGATGTATTATTGCCTGCTTTCTTATCCGCTTATCGAGGCACAAGCCCTACAAAAGAAAAAACAGGGTTCTTGCGAAACGTGCCATTGCCAAACTGGGATGTTAAATACACCGGGTTAATGCGCTTAGACTGGTTCAAACAGAACTTTAATCGATTCTCTATACACCATGGATATAGAGCTGCCTATACTATAAACCAGTTTCAAACAAACCTGGATTACGACACCAACAATCCAGAAGCTACCACCCAAAACGGTAACTTCAAGGTTAAAACAATGATTGGAAACGTAAACCTAACCGAGCAGTTCACGCCATTGGCAAAAGTGGATTTCGAAATGAAAAACGATATTAGTATTATGGCGGAATATCGTAAAGACCGTGCTCTATCATTAAGCTTTGCAAATAACCTTCTTACCGAAGTGCAAGGGAATGAGATAATAGTTGGAATGGGGTATCGTATTAGGGACTTAAGAATAGCTACAAACTTTGCTGGAGAGCAACGAGTATTGCGCAGCGACTTGAATTTTAAATTAGATTTTTCACGTAGAGATAATAAAACGATTATTCGTTATTTAGATATTGCAAATAACCAAACCACCGCAGGACAAACTATATATGGGTTGCAGTTTACAGCAGATTATGCGTTGACCGATAGTTTTACGGTGTTGTTCTATTACGATCACACCTTCTCGGAGTACGCTATATCTACAGCATTCCCGCAAACTACTATTCGTAGTGGACTGACTTTGCGATATATATTTGGAAATTAAAATAGATAATATAAATTTAAACTTAATAGACATGAATTTACCAAAAGATTTAAAGTACACAGTAGACCATGAGTGGATTCGCATAGAGGGCGATATAGCTACCGTAGGTGTAACCGATTTTGCTCAAGGCGAGTTAGGAGATATTGTTTATGTGGACGTAGATACGGAAGACGAAACACTGGATAAAGATGAGGTGTTTGGTACTGTAGAAGCTGTAAAGACCGTTTCGGACTTGTTTATGCCCCTTACAGGAGAAGTAGTGGAGTTTAACGAGCAATTAGAAGATGAGCCAGAGTTGGTGAATACGGATCCTTATGGAGACGGATGGATGATTAAAATAAAGTTTAGCAATCCAGACGAAATTGAGACGCTACTTACAGCAGATGCATATAAAGAAGCTATTGCGTCCTAGAAACATACTTCTAGCGGTATTATTATTTACAATAGTCGCAACGATTGCTTTTTTAATGCCAAGCTCTAGCATCCCTTCCATACGTATACAAACGTTTGTTGGAGTGGATAAGATCTTGCATGCAGGAGTGCACTTTATATTGGTATTTGGCTGGTTGTTTTATTACGCTAGACACTACTCAAAAGTTAAAATGA
>DATGMW010000161.1:0-26045 GCA_035307105.1 Flavobacteriaceae bacterium | reverse complement strand
TTGACGTTCTTTGATAGCTTCAAGAACTACTTGAGTTTTAAATTTTGCGGTGAATTTTCTTCTTGTTCTTTTCATAGGGTTAAATTTACATGTTTATTTTAAACTTAACCTCTGGATCGAATTTCGGGGAGTATTATAAATAGCATTTAGCTAAGAAAGTATTTGCTATTTACTTAACAACTTAGATTTGAAAAATCAAGTGGATAGTAACTCTATCCGTTTGGCTTTAGCGGCAACTTCTATATCCGCGAAGAATATTTCAAAATCTTGTTTAAAGAAATCGTAGTGTTTATCTAGGTTTATCACCGATTTTTCCAACTCATATTCTCTACCTATTCTGCTTCCCATCTCGGTTAGGGTTTTCTCTATCCCTTCTAATGAAGTATAGCGTAATAACCAATTGTTGTCTTTCATATGAGGGAAAATATACTGCATGGTGGGCGTCATTTTGTCGAATCGCTTTTGCATGTAGGTGTAAAATTCCTCTGCAAATACAATGAGTGGTGTGGGGTGGAACGTTTCCCAGTTTTTAGCTAAGAAGTGATCATAAAAAATATCTACTAGCACGCCGCTATAATGACTAAAGTCTTTATGGAGTTTAGAGGTGCTGTCGCGAAAAGCTGGATGGTCGTCGGTATAACTATCGATAAATCGATGAAACAGAATGCCTTTCTGGATGTTTTCTGGATATTCCATGTAGCTATTTCCCTTTATACTATCGGCCATAAAGTTACCCAGTAACAATTGTTTGTCTGATCCAGTAAGATAGATGTGTCCTAAAAAATTCATTCAAGCAAAGTAGGAAAAATAAGTTATACTGCATCCAGATATAACTTTTATAACAAAGGTCAAAACATATATTCATCCTTACAAATAGGAGTTTCATGGATAATTTTCATTACGCTTTTTAAAAATTTATATCTTGTTCTTCAAATTTAGTGCTATCCAACCAATAGCTAATGATATAGCAGGTTATCTATTTAAATTAAATTAGCTTTGCATTTCGAATAAATTCCTTGCACTCCTATATATGTATTATGAAATCTAAGAAAAACGCTACTTCTCCTTTATATCAGTTGCTCCGATACATGCATCCTTTTAGACGAAAAGTGATTTTTGCAACGATATTTTCTGTTGTAAATAAGATATTTGATTTAGCACCACCTGTACTTATCGGTGCAGCGGTAGACGTTGTAGTGAAAGGAGACGAGAGCTTAATTTCGCGGTTTGGAGTAAGCGATCCTGTAGATCAGCTCATTTGGCTGGCAGGTGTTACGGCGGTGGTTTGGATGTTGGAGTCGTTTTTCGAATACCTATTCAAAATATATTGGCGAGATCTAGCGCAATACGTGCAAGATAGCTTGCGAAAAGATGCCTATGCCAATGTGCAAAATCAGGAAATGGCATTTTTTGAGGATAAGTCCTCAGGAGATTTAATCACTATTCTTAACGATGATATAAATCAATTAGAACGATTTTTAGACCATGGTGCTAATGATATTATTCAAGTAATAATTACCGTATTGGTAATCGGTTCTATCTTTATGTTCTCGGCACCCGAAATAGGTTGGATGGCAATGTTGCCCATGCCATTTATTATTTGGGGGTCTATATGGTTTCAAAAGAAATTGGAACCGCGTTATAGCATTGTACGTGAAAAAGCAAGTGACAATAGTTCGCAGTTACTCAATAACCTTGGTGGGATGGCTACCATAAAAAGCTTTGGTACGGAGACTTATGAGAATCAAAGAATTACCGATACCTCTGAAAAATATAGAGAAGCCAATCAAAAAGTTATCCGACTTAGTGCTGCTTTCGTTCCGTTGATTCGCATGCTTATTCTAGCTGGATTCATAGGCATTTTAATCTTCGCTGGTCTTCAAGCGTTAGAAGGCACAATGGAAGTTGGTCTGTATAGTGTATTGATATTTGTAACCCAGCGTTTGCTCTGGCCGTTGACGCGTTTAGGAGAAACCTTTGACTTATACCAACGCGCGATGGCTAGCGTGAAAAGAATAATGACCTTATTAGACACCAAAGAAATTTTACCAGATGGCGACATCGTTTTAGATAAAACATCGGTAAAAGGACATTACCAAGTGCAAAATGTGGATTTTAAATACCGTACTGGAGATATGGTATTAAACCAACTGAATTTGGAAATTCTTCCTGGACAAACAGTTGGGATTGTTGGCTCTACTGGCGCAGGGAAAAGCAGCATGATAAAACTGCTTATGCGGATGTATGATGTTACGAAAGGCAATATATTATTAGATGGGGAAGATATACGTAACTACAGCTTAGAAAGCTTGGCGCAAGCAACTGGTTTTGTAAGTCAGGATGTGTATTTGTTCCATGGAACAGTAAAAGAAAACATCAGCTATGGAAGTTTTGATGCTACCGACGAAGAAATCCAACAGGCAGCAATATTAGCCGAAGCCCATGAATTTATTTCCGAGCTTCCAGAGGATTATGATACCGTAGTAGGGGAACGGGGAATAAAGCTATCTGGTGGCCAACGACAGCGTATTTCTCTTGCTCGAGCGATATTAAAAAATCCTCCAATTCTAATTTTGGATGAAGCTACCTCTGCAGTAGATAACGAAACCGAAGCAGCTATTCAGCGCTCTTTAACGAAAATCGCCGAAAACAGAACTACGATAGTTATCGCACACCGATTATCTACTGTTCGAAATGCCGATACTATTTTCGTGTTGGATAAAGGTAAATTGACAGAGCAGGGGACTCACGAAGCTCTATTAGAGAAAAATGGTATTTACCATCAGTTGTGGATGGTGCAATCAGGGGTGTTGCAATAGGTAGTAATAGAGTATATATAGCTGCCTCTTATTACTCCAATAACTGCGGAAGAAATGAAACATCCACATAATGTTTCTTTGGGTTATTTCTATCTATCAAGACCGTTATTTCCTCTTCATTTACATAATCCGTTGGGTCGAACCATAAGTTCTCGCTTTTGAAAATGTGCACTTTATTTTTAGAAGGATCTAGATATTGTGCATGAATTTGGTATGGACTTCGGCCGTTGACTTTATGTGAAGTGTTAAGACCTATGTGTTTGATCTTCGCTTTTACTCGCTTTCCGCTAGCCTTTAAGGTTTGAATCTTTTTGTTCTTTCTAGTGCTCGTAACCACCATGGAGAACCCTACCATGAATAATGAGAAACCTATGCCTCCCATTATTAAATGACCACCCCATAAGGAGAAGAAGCCATTTACTTTAGCTCGTTGAGGCATGTCTATCTGATAGTAAACTTCTACAACTTCACCCATTTTATAGGTTGGAGGATTGCTAGAAACATCCGAGGTAAATTGAATGGTTTTTCCCTCGTCAGTAACGAATTCTATAGTGGGACGGTATAAAGTAGAACCCTCATCAGATGTGGAGCTAACAAGTTCTACCACCGTTCCATTTGCAAGCTGAGAACTCTTTAAGAAGTCTTCTGTATTCTTATATACATAATAAGTGCCTACTAGCAATCCAAGCCCAACTATCGAAAAAAGATATTTTAGTATCGAAACCAGTTTCATAATATTCCATGTTTTTTATAAGATGGCAATCTGTTTTACTTTTCTTGAGGAGTGTGGCTGCGTAACCTTTTTAGAAATAAGAAAGAGAATTCTATATTTCTTATTAAATATAATGATAAAGTTGGGTTTTAGCGTTTATAATTGTGAAATACTTATTGTATACGTGGGGAAAGCGTGGTAAGTGAGGTGATGGAGTAGGATTGCATGCGGATTTTATAGTGTTTAGTAAGAGTGTATTGTGGTGTTTTTCTATTATATATAAAGTCTTGGAGGGCTTACAAAGAAATGGTACACGAGGGTTTAACTTTTACTTAACACCAACCAAAGGTTTATTTAAATCTCGTTAATCTTGTCTATAAAGCAAGGTTTTCTTTTAATATCCTCTTGGAAGTTATTTTATTCTCTGTAATATTACACTTATTAAAAATACAACGTATATAATTAATTAAGAATTACCAATTATGAAAAAATTATTTTTATCCATTTGTCTATTGGCAGGAGTAACGATGTTCGCACAGGATAAAGTTTCTGATGCTGACTTAAATGCTTTTTCGGAAGTATACAAAGTGATGTTAGCAGAAAACCAACAAGCTCAAAACAGTATTTTTGCTATGATCGAAGAGGAAGGACTAGATATCAATCGTTTTTCTGAAATCGAAGCTGCAGTAAATAACGGTACTCATGAAGGAGAGAAGCCTACAGAGAAAGAATTGACTATCCACAAGAAGATTCACCAAAATATCGAGAAAATCCAAGGAGATTTTGAGGTAACGATAGAAAAAGAAATCAAAAAACAAGGCTGGACAAAAGAGCAATACGAGAAAGTAGCAGGTGCTATTAGTGCGGATCAAGAATTGCAGCAAAAGCTTCAAGAAAAAATGATGGGTGGGTTAGAGTAAGCAATCTGCTTAGCAAAATCTAATCAATCAAATGTTTAAAAGGTGTTAGTTTCGACTAACACCTTTTTCTATTTAAACCTTTGCTTTATATATATAAGAAGTGTTATTACAATTACTACCATTAGGATAAGACTGTAATAATAGCCGTTTTCCCATTGTAACTCCGGCATGTTTACAAAGTTCATCCCGTAGATTCCAGCAATAAAAGTAAGAGGGATAAATATGACCGAGAACACGGTAAGTGTTTTCATAATCTCATTCATCCGATGCCCTTGGATACTAAATAGAAGGCTAATTTTACTCTCTAGAGTTTGTATGTGAAAATCTATATCGTTCAATACGTTTTTTACCTGTTCCTTAACCTCCTTAAAATACTTTTCTTCTAAGTCGATACTCTCCGTATTTTCAATTTTGGAAATACTATCGCGAAGACTTAATGCAGAGTTTTTTAAAACAAAAAGCTCTTGCTTAAAGTTTTCTATTTCTTGCATGAATTTTGGCGTAGGACGCGTGTCGATAACATCTGTCTGATAAATTCGGTTGTTTGTGTGTTCTGCAATTACTTCGTCATAACTATCTATAATGGTTTCTATCATGAGTCCAAGTAAATAATCTACATTCCTGCGCATTATGGAGCCAGACCTATTTAATATGCGTTGTTCTATCCAATCGAAATAATTTTTCTGTGTATTCTGAATTGTCCACACAAAGTTAGGTGCCACGATAAAGATTAACGGTTTTGATTTTAACGGTTTTTTTTCAGCAGATACAATGTGTAAGCTTATAAACAAAACATCTTCTAGATCGATCACTTTGTTGGTTTCAATCTCATTGGATATCAGCTTGTTTATAAAATCGTCTAATGCATTGTCTGTAATTATCGCTTTTATGCTTTCTTCATCCTCCATAGAGTAGCTATGCAACCACACGTTATGATTATCTTCGTAAAGCATACGGCTTGGTTCTAGCCCTGTAATTTGCGTTTGCTCTACATTTTCTGTATTGTAGATGATAAGTGTAGTATTTTCAAAGATTGATTTTTCCATGTAATAAAAGCCGTGTTTATGAAGGAGGCATTTTAGAAATTCTTAGCGAAAGCATCCTTTAGTCCAATGTAAATATAAAATTAAGCAATAAGTTTCGACTAGAAGTCTCTTAGATAATTTACTAATAAAACAAAAACCCGCAGTGTTTTATATAAACATCTGCGGGTTTTTTAAATAAAGGAGGGGGAATTTGATTTAGCTCAGTCCGCTAATCACTCCGTTATCATCTATATCCATGTGCTCTGCAGCAGGAGTTGTGGGTAGACCAGGCATACGAAGCGTGTCTCCTAGAATAGGGAGAACGAATCCTGCGCCAGCGGCCACTTCAAACTCTCTAACGGTAATGTCAAAATCTCTTGGGCGTCCAATAGCTTTTGGGTCGTCGCTTAATGAGCTTGGAGTTTTTACCATACAAACTGGGTAGCGGTCAAAATTATTTTTCTTTAAGGTTTCCAACTGCTGGATCGCTTTTGCAGAATAAAATACATCTCTTGCACCATAAATTTCTCTAGCTAACGTACTAATCTTTTCCGATATTGGTAAATCTCTTTCATACAGCATTTTAAAGTTACTAGTATTCTCTTCAATCGCTTCTACTACAGCATGTGCAAGTTCAGTACAGCCTTTTCCGCCATTGGCAAATCCATCACTTGTAACCGCTGAAACTCCCATTGCTTCACAAGCTTCTTTAATGAAGGTTACTTCGGCTATACTATCGTCTGGGAAAGTGTTGATAGCTACAACTGGTGTCATTCCAAACTTCTTAAGGTTTTCGATGTGTTTTGCTACATTGGCAAATCCTTTTTTTACTCGGCCTAAGCTAGGAATATTATATTCGCTTTTGGTGGCACCACCGTGATGTCTTAAAGCCCGTACGGTTACCACTAGAACCGTCGTTTTTGGACGAAGTCCAGAGGAACCACATTTTATATGTAAAAATTTCTCTGCACCTAAATCGGCACCAAATCCAGCTTCTGTAACCACATAATCAGATAGGGACAATCCCATTTTTGTAGCTATTACTGAGTTAGTTCCTTGTGCAATACTCGCAAACGGACCTCCGTGCAAGATAACAGGAGTATTCTCTAATGTTTGTACAAGGTTAGGCTTAATGGCATCTTTCAATAGAATAGCCATTGCGCCAACTATATTCAAATCACGAGCATAAACCGGTTCTCCGTAGATATCATCGGCTATATAGATAGCTCCAAGTCTTGCTTTTAAATCACTAAAGCTTTCGGCTAAACAAAGAATAGCCATAATCTCGGATGCAGGGGTGATGTTGAAACCATCTTCTCTTGTAATTCCGTTGGCTTTTCCTCCTACACCTACAATGATATGTCGCAAGCTTCTATCGTTCATATCCATGGCTCGTTTCCATAATATGGTATTTGGATCGATATGTAGGGATCTGGTTTTGCTCTGTAAATTATTATCAATCGCAGCAGACAGAAGGTTGTTTGCTTTTTCAATAGCATGGAAGTCTCCTGTAAAGTGTAGATTGATATCCTCCATAGGCACTACTTGAGAGAACCCACCTCCTGCGGCTCCTCCTTTTATTCCGAATACAGGACCTAATGAAGGTTCGCGTAATACGGCTATACTTTCTTTTCCTATACGACGCAAGCCATCGGTTAACCCGATACTCACCGTGGTTTTGCCCTCACCGGCTGGGGTTGGGTTGATAGAAGTAACCAAAATAAGATTGTTCTCTGCTATTTTATCTTGATTCAATAGATCTAAGGATAGTTTCGCTTTATAATGTCCGTATGGTTCTACATGTCTTGGTGCTATGTTTAGCTCATTGGCAATTGACGAAATAGGTTGTATATTTGCATCTTGTGCAATTTCTATATCGCTTGGAAAAGTCTTAATCATAGTAACTTGGTTTTATATTTACTGCAAGTTACGAAGTTTGATACCCTCAAAACAGGACATTTGTCATGCTTTACTTATAAAATGTACTTTATCTTTGTTTTAACGTGAGTAAATAGAATTTGCTAATTATACTATTGGATAATAAAATGAATAAACTGTAATGAATGCTAGGAAATAGCTACTATTACAAATCAATAAAAGAAAAATTAAGATTACTATTATGGCAGAAGCAATAGAAAGAATTAAGTGTTTGATTATCGGATCTGGTCCAGCTGGATATACCGCGGCTATTTATGCTGCAAGAGCGGATTTAAAACCTGTTTTATATACTGGAATGGAACCAGGAGGGCAATTGACTACTACTACTGAAGTAGATAACTTCCCTGGATATCCAGATGGGGTAGAAGGTCCAGCGATGATGGTCGATTTGCAAAAACAAGCAGAACGTTTTGGTACACAAGTACGTTTTGGTATGGTTACCGCAGTAGAGTTTAGTAAAGAAGTGGGAGGTATTCATAAAATAACCGTAGATGATTCTACACAGTTGGAAGCAGAAACAGTAATTATTTCTACAGGAGCTACCGCCAAATATTTAGGACTACCAAGCGAACAGCGTTTACGAGGTGGTGGTGTATCGGCTTGTGCTGTATGTGACGGGTTCTTCTATAAAGACCAAGATGTTGCATTAGTTGGTGGAGGAGATACTGCAGCGGAAGAGGCAACCTACCTAGCAAATATCTGTAAAAGCGTAACCATGTTGGTGCGTCGTGGCGAGATGCGTGCTTCTATGGCAATGCAACACCGAGTAACCAATACTAAAAATATTGATTTGCGTTATTATACTGAGATAGATGAGGTATTGGGCGAGCAAGTGGTGGAAGGTTTACGTATCGTAAACAACCAAACCAATGAGAAAGAAGAAATCCCTATAACTGGATTGTTTATTGCCATCGGACATACGCCAAATACAGAGATATTTAAAGGGCAGGTAGATATGGACGAGAGTGGGTACATTCATACAGAAGGAAAAACTACCCATACCAATATTCCAGGTGTTTATGCAAGTGGAGATGTACAAGATACCGTATACAGACAAGCAGTAACTGCAGCTGGAACTGGATGTATGGCAGCTTTAGATGCAGAACGATACTTACAGAGTTTAGCAGACTAATAGCGGACAGCTATATACTATTTACTAAGGAGCAATCTAGAATATGGATTGCTCCTTATTTTTTTGTTTAAACTGTCATGTTGGACAATCGATTCAGCATCTAACTTGTCTCGATAGCTCTAGATGTTTCGAAGGAAATATTTATTCCAATTTGTTTAGTCGTTTAATCAGTTTGTCTCTCGCAGGCTCGCTGGTTTGGAATAATCAGAGTTCGGGGTTCTGTGGCCAGAGGAGGGTGTCTAGTAACTAGAAACTATTTTTCGCTGATAGCTGATAACTGATTGCTGATAGCTGATTGCTGAGGAAGTATTTATCTAATGTTGTTTAATCTTTTAATCGGTTAGTCGCTCGCAGGCTCGCTGGTTTAGTTAGATTTTGTTTTATTGGTCATTCTAGTCGACGATTTTGAATCTCATAAATTGAAGAAGAACACATCTATTGCCCACTGCTTTAGCTGTGGGATAAAAAGGATTGTCTATAATAGAGGTTTTAACTCCAATTATAAGTGCTCCTGGATAACAATAAATATAAAGTCAAATCAACTAAAACCCCAACAGGGGTATAGCTAAGATAACCCTATGCAAGGGCCGATGTTCGAAGTCTCCCGACTTGGTGCTTTCTACCATTTTGTTTAAGATATGTAAGTCGTTATATTTTGTTCTCAACGATTTTTTAAATGAAGATTGGTATTGTCATCGGGAGATGCCACGGATATTATTGGGTTTTCAGGAGAGTGTTTTAGGTGCGAAGTCGGGAGACTTCGCACAGCATATATAGTGTTTTCTTTAACCCAGTATGCCTGCGAATGCCTAACGATTCTAACCCTATCGAGGGACTCTGAGCGACTAAATTTTTGTTTTAAAATAGATAATAACATCCATCTAAACAATTAAACAATTAAACAATTCAACGATTAAACGCTAGAGCGTTAGCGATGGCAACGGTTACAGCAAATCAGCAAAAACTAGATGCCAATTAATTCTTTTTCTTCACCCTCCCAGAAAATCCAGCTTGGATGTCGGTTTCTTTTGGATTTCCATAATAACTTACGCCACCGCCACTATCTGCATTTGCTTTCAAGGTTTCCTTAGCGTTCACTTTAACATCGCCACCGCTAGACGCTTTTGCATTGGCATGTAGTACTTCTAAGTATTTAGCGTCTACTTCTCCACCGCTATTAGCATTGGCATCTATATTTATGCTTTTGCCTTTTAATTCGATATCGCCACCGCTAGAAGCGGAGGCGGTGATGTATTCGGAGAATACTTCAATGTCTATATCGCCACCGCTATTGCTAAGTAAATCTAATTTTTGGGATTTAAGTATGTCTTTGGTTTCAATATCTGCACCTGCTTCGGCATAAAGATTGTCTAGCTGGATATAGGTAACGTATACTTTTTTCTTGGTGCTTTTACCAATGTTTTTATTGGTAGTAATTTTTAAGGTGCCGTTAGAAACTTCGGTAACTATAATTTCATGCAAGTTTTCATCGGCTTCTACTTTTAGACTCGCTACCTCTCCAGAGGTGAGATAAACATCTATTCCATTGCTCGCATGAATAGCATGAAAGCTATCACTTAGGTCTCGTTCTTGTGTGGTTACTTGACCGTTGCCTTTCACTTGGCGGAAGGACTGTGCAGTTAATTGTAAACTGCAAAGCATCATCAAAGATAGTATAATACGATTTTTCATAATGATTGTTTTTTTAGTTTTGTTTTTCAAATGCTTTTTCTACTCGTTGCTCCCAATCGGAAGTGGGTTTCGTTTCTTTTGGTTTCTCTTGTTCTATTGGGCAACTTACACAGACGATAGCTTCGTTTATTACTTGCAGGTACTCCTCTGGGACCAATCGATCGTTCCGATGGTTCTTACTGCTTTTTCTAGCTAATTTTTGATCCATAGTAAACACCATTTCTCTAGGTAAGTTAAGATATATTCTAATTGCAGCATGGTTATTTTGCTTTGAATTATATAGAAAGAAATGATCTTCTAATTGCAGTACGTTATTGTCTAGGTGATAAGTATATTCTATATTTTTAGCTAGGTTAGACGCTTTATCTTCACTATTTGATTTGGAGGATTTCTCTATTACCATACTTGGCTTCTCTTCATCGGTGGGTTTGATGTTTACCGAAAAATTAGATCCATATACATAGTGCGCTCCTAAGCTATCTTTTTGGAGTATATAATTCTCTCTACCTTGAACATGCGATAGGGTAGGGTGCTGTTTTGACCTTATATTCAACGTATCTTTAGTACTCATAGGTAGTTCGATGTGTTGCAAGCTACGACCTGTATATTTCTTCGCCACTTTTGCATTGTAGTAAAAATATCCAGTAACCGATATAGCGATGATCCATAGTAATAAAAGGCCTGTCTTGGTAGGTTTCCCTACAGGCTTCATTTTAGGATTTATAGCAAATAAGCTTAAGATAAATAAGAATACAAATGGAATAATTAGGCTTAAGTGCGAAGCGGTTTTCCATATCCAATATTGACTAGTACCCAGATCAACACCATCATAAAGAGTTGAATAAAAGTTCAAATCAGAATTTATAAGACCGTACCCAGGGATGAAAAGCAGGACAATAAAAGTGGTTATTACAATAAAGGATACTAAGAGCAAGACAATACCTATAAAAAACAAGAATACTCTTCCAATGGTTTTTACAGCCTCCAATAGCCAATCAAAAAATCCCGCAGATTTTTTTTTTAAAGACTGTGTCTTCCCTTTAATGTCCGCATCTTTAACCTTTTTAGCTACGTTTTCATATTCTTTTTTTAAAGACCTTTCTATGTTGGATAGATTCACTGGTTCTCCTTTCATTCTGAGTTTTTCTGAGGTAGTACGCGCCTCAGGAATAAGAATCCATAAAATAATGTATACCAGGATGGGACTTCCTACACCTGCTAGTGCAATCAATACCCATATCAAGCGCATCCATACTGGATCCATTCCAATATAATGCGCCAATCCAGAAGCTACTCCACCAATAAATCTATCGTTTGTGTCGCGGAATAACTTTTTAGTAGCGTTCCTAGAGTATACTCGTTCCTCCTCCTCTACATCATCCATCCGATAGTCTTCTGGTTGCCCCATAGTTGCGATTATTTCTTCAATGTGATAGAGGCTTATGGCATGAGTGTCCGAAGCGCGTTTTTCAATCAGCAATTCTGCGATTCGCAATTCGATATCTTTCATTATCTCCTCGCGATCCTCATTATTAGCTAAATACTGCTTTATTGCGTCTAAGTAGCTGGCAAGAGATTGGTAAGCATCTTCATCTATAAAGAATACGCTACCGCCTATATTTATTTGTATGGTCTTTTTCATGATTATTTCTTTGTTATTTGATGAACGGCTTCCGTTAATTCATTCCAACTTAATTCTAATTGCGCAAGAAAACTTTCGCCTTTAGGAGTCAGGGAATAATATTTTCTAGGGGGACCACTGCTGGATTCTTCCCATCTGTAAGTCAGGAGTTTGCCAGTGCGTAAGCGATTGAGTAAAGGATATATAGTTCCCTCCACAACAATTAGTTTGGCGCTCTTTAAATCTTCTAAAATGTCGGAAGTATACGCCTCTCCCTGACTTAGAATGGAGAGGATGCAATACTCCAATACGCCTTTACGCATCTGTGCTTCTGTGTTTTCTATCTTCATGATTACTCTGCGCGGTTTGTTGTTAATATGCTTTTAATATCTAGTCGAAAATCCTTGTAAAATAAAAAGGTATCTTTATTTAATTGGCACTTTTCTGTCCTCGCATTGGAGTCTATCTTTTCGGATATTTTAGATAAGGTATCTAAACAATCCATCTGCTTTGGATTTTGCATTTGCAGACCCAAAATACCGAAGGTCAATGCGGTTATATAATGAATAATATAGGTCATAATTCTAGGCTTATCGGATAAAACGTATGCTTAAAGGATAAGTGTATAGCTTTCCTTTGGATGCTCTTATACCTCCAATAATGGTGGTTACAATGTAAATGGCTTGAAGGATAAAGTAAAAGAACAATAAAATGAATAGCGCTATAATAGTTACGCCGGCATATTCTATGTCATTATTGTTATAAAAATTATCGCTGCTGCCCGAATTATATCCTATCAATTCTAGAATGTTATTCAAAAAGAAGACCAGCAAAAGAATTAAACCAACTAGGTGGTATAAAAACAAACTAAGTTGAAAGTTCATCACAGACTTTCCATGCTTATCTAAAAATTCACTCTCCTTATTGGATTGCCATATAATCAATGGCACAAAGAGATTGGCAAATGGGAAAAAGTAGCCTAGAAAAGTTCCTAGGTGGGTAAACATGCCCATGTTTTTCTCTTGTTCGGTGGTAGTAATTAGTTCTTTCATGATAGTGATCTATTCTGTTATACAAATATATGTCTTTAGGAAGGTACTTTGTTACGCATAGTACTGAATTTAACTAAAAATTAACTCTTGAGGAGTTTAGTTATTCCTTAAAAAGAAATCGCTATACGTTGATCATAAGGGTTTTGTGTAGGAGTTTAGTGGGATTCATCAGCTGTGGCTGATTTAATGATAGAAAGCAATAAATCTAAAATCTTGTAATTATTGAAAGTCCCGTTGTCTTTTTGCTTCAAAAATCAAAATTCCAGCAGCTACGGAAACGTTCATAGAATCTATTTTCCCTTGCATTGGGATACTTATGTTTTGTGTACTAGCTTCTCGCCATTCTTTACTAAGTCCTAGGTCTTCGGTTCCAACTACAATCGCGCTGCTTTGGGTGAAGTCCATATCGGTATAGCGCTTGGAGTCTTGTAAGATGGCAGAGTAGATTGCGATATTGTTTTCTTGTAAGAATTGGATGATTTCTAAGGTAGTTCCGGTAGCAATAGGCATAGAGAAAATACATCCTACGCTAGAGCGGATGGTGTTTGGGTTGTATAAGTCTGTTTTTGGATTGGCTATGATTACACCGTCTAAGTTTGCTGCGTCTGCCGTGCGTAATAATGCCCCAATGTTTCCAGGTTTTTCTGGTGCTTCGGCAATCAACAATAGAGGTGTGGTGCTTATTTGCTTTTTTAAAGAAATCAAGTCATGTTCTTTTGCGTGTACCACTGCAATTACTCCTTCGGTACTAGCTCTATAGGCAAGCTTTTCGTACACTTGTTTGCTTATTTCTATGCGTTCTACTTGTTGGTTTATGCCTTTTAGAAGATTGTTTATAATGGTTTCTGGAACTACTTCTTTGCAATACAGAAGTGTTTTAATGCTATAGCCAGATTGCAGAGCGATGTTTAGTTCTCGAATTCCTTCTATAACAAAATGTCTTGTTTTACGTCTTTCGCGTGATTTTTTTTGGAGATTTATTATCTGTTTAACCAGCGGATTTTTTAGACTTTCAATGTATTTGTTCACAGCTATTAATCTTCAGAGTCAGATTCTGGTAAGTAACGCAAGAACCACATTTTATCTCCATCTGGGTGTTCCCATTCACTAAACATTTCAAACCCATAGCGTCGGTAAACTATTACATTACGCCTAGTACGTGTTTCCGCAAAGAGCGGTAGTTGTTTTTCATTAGCAATTCGCAGAAGCGTGTCTTTCATTTCTGCACCTACTTGTGTTTCCGAACCTCTGCTATCCTTGGCAATACCCCAAAACCAGCAATATAAATACGACTCGTCCTTAGGTCGCATAGAATTTACCGTTTTTTGATTTTTTAGAATACGCAGGGCATTTTTAAGCCCTGTTACTTTAAACAATAACTTTATCTGCTCAAGAATAGGGTCTTTAAACTGATTTTTCTTTCCAGCCTTGTGTTCAAATAAAATAGCTACTCCCGTGCCGCTTTCCGAAACGATAAGTGCATCGTGTTTTATAGCTTTATTCACCATGTATTCTGCCAATGCATAGAACCGTTTATCCACACCTTTGCCTGCTTTTACCGTACTCATTGCAGAAGGTGTTTCCTTGAGGACTTCTGCCACGTTTTTAATGATAGATTCTTTGTTCACGTAAATAACTAATGGGTTATACTCTAAGACTGCAAGTTACAATATTCTATATAAAAAAGAGCCTATTCCAAGATTCTTGATACTTCTAGCTTATAAGAGAAAGTTTGGTTCCGATTTATCGAAGTTCACCAATAAAGCTACAATATAACTATAGCTTGCCACTCCGTCGGATTGCTTGCTTATTTTTAATATTTTATCCCAAACTTCTTTAGAGACGGTTTCGATTACAGTATCGTATTGTTTCCAGAATTCATGATGGTTTTTATATAATGCAAGTACGCCTGGCAATATGCTTTCATGCAACTCCTTGTATAAGTCCTTATCTCTTCGCCCTAATTCATTTAAACAATAACGCAAACCATACGTATATCCAGCATATTGAATAAAAGAGTCGCTGTTTTGAATACTTGCTAAAACTCCTAGGAAATTCGCTTCATTCTCTGCAGCATAACCCAATTGGTGCGCTTGTTCGTGGGCAGCAATCACCGTGTATAAAGCTTCGGGAGTTTTTGCATTTACTTGCGCTTCTCCTGTAAATGGGTTATAGTAGCCACCATAGCCTAAGTACGAAATGGACAGACTAAACAAACTGTTCTTAACCAGATTTGGAAGGTTTTCATTTGGTATAATAGTCCTTGGAATCTGTTTGTAGCCTTGAGATGCCATTGCTCGGAGTTCTTTTTTGGAATAGGAACTGACCACTAAACTATCCGCGAAAGCTAAATCTGTATGCAAAGCATTGGTATTGGCGATTAATTTTTGAGTGGTTTTATATAAATCCTCCGTAGAGTAGGTGGTTGCTATATCCATGTTTTGATATAATGGCAAACGGTAGTAGTTTAACGCCCATAACAGATGGAATACAAAATATATAACAGAGAGAGTTGCAGTAATTCGCAGTGCGTTTTTTAGAATAGCTGTTCGCCATTCTTTGATTAATTTATATAGCAGGTAAATAATCCAAATGCCCAATATAAAATAAAAAATATCGCCGATAGGAAAGGGTATCCATCCGAAAACTCCTTGTAAAATCGATGTTATTTTAGGATACAAGCCTTGGCTATAATGGGATTCTACTAAATGTGGATACTTGCTAAGCCAGCGTACCAGAAACCATTGTATAGGTAATGCAACACTTAAAATAAATAAGGATTTGTACTTCATTCTTAACGGATATAATAATGGGAAAATACAAAAAATAGGAGTGGGACTAGCTTCTGTTTCTCCCTTATTTTAAAGAATAAGTCGTATTTTTGGACTTATTGAAAACTATACATTAAAACATACAATATATGAATAAGGAAATACGAGGTTTAGAACCCAAGCAAGTTTGGAATAATTTTGCTGATTTAAATGCCGTACCTAGAGCTTCTAAAAAGGAAGAAGAAGTCATTGCATTTATGAAAGCTTTTGGCGAAGATTTGGGATTAGAAACCCATGTGGACGGAGTAGGGAATGTGGTGATACGAAAGCCTGCTACCAAAGGGATGGAAGATAGGAAAATGGTGGTGCTACAGTCGCATTTAGACATGGTACATCAGAAAAATAACGATACCGATTTTGACTTTGCTACACAAGGAATTGAAATGTATGTAGATGGCGATTGGGTAAAGGCCAAAGGAACTACACTTGGCGCAGATAACGGATTGGGAGTGGCTGCAATCATGACTATTCTGCAAAGTGACACTATAGAGCATCCAGCATTAGAAGCGTTATTTACCATAGACGAAGAAACTGGAATGACGGGAGCTAAAGGTTTGCAATCGGATTTTCTGAAAGGAGAAATTCTATTGAATTTAGATACCGAAGAAGACGATGAAATAGGGATAGGTTGTGCTGGAGGAGTAGATCTTACCGCAACAAAAAGCTATAACCTAATCGATGCGCCTTCCGATGCGCTAACGTATCAGATAAAAGTAAAAGGTTTACAAGGCGGCCATAGCGGAATGGAAATCCATAAAGGACTTGGTAACGCTAATAAATTACTGAACCGTTTACTTTATATCGCTAGTGAAAAGGCTTTATTATTGGAGATTGATGGGGGAGGTCTACGAAATGCTATTCCAAGAGAAGCAATGGCAAAAGTAGTAGTGTCAGAAAAAGAATCCAAGGTATTTTTGGAAAGCTTGAAGGAAGAGAAAGAAAACATCCTTTCGGAATTTAAGAGTTTAGAGCCAAATATGGAAGTGGTGATAAAAGAAGTAGACAAAACAACAAAGAAAGTTTTAGCCAAGGATGACTTTGCAAAACTAACTCGTGCGATTTATGCATCTTACAATGGTGTTTTCCGAATGAGTCCAGATGTAGAAGGTTTGGTAGAAACCTCTAGCAACCTTGCTAGAATTGTGTTTAAGGAAGGAAACTTACGTACGGAATCTTTACTTCGCTCGTCGGTAGAGAGCGGTAAAGCAGACTTAGTAAATTCTATTGGCTCTGCCTACGAGTTGATAGATGCCAAGGTAGAATTATCTGGAGATTATCCAGGATGGCAACCAAATATGGATAGCCAAATTCTAAAAGTTATGGATGATTTATATAGCAAGATATTTGGTGAGAAAGCCAATGTAGCTGCTTGTCACGCAGGATTGGAGTGCGGTATTATCGGCGATCATTATCCAGGAATGGAAATGATTTCCTTTGGTCCAACTATCTTAGGAGCACATTCTCCAGACGAGCGTGCGAGCATTAGCTCTACACAGAAATTCTGGAAGTATTTACAAGAAACATTAAAGAATATCCCTAAGAAATAAATATTCCTCTAAGTAATAGAAAACAAAAAATCCGAGGTCATTTTGACGTCGGATTTTTTGTTTCTAATAATAAGCAGTTGTTATTCTGCTTTATGCATTTCCACATAGAATACCAATTCCGAATTTGGAGGTATCACTTGTGGCACCCCATTTTCTCCATACGCTAAATGCGGTGGAATAAGTATGTATACTTTTTCGTCGTATTTTAAATTTAATACTGCCTCTTTAAACCCAGGGATAAGACCTAACTCTGGATCTATTGCTAATTCCATCGGTTTATATTTACCTGAATTTGAATTGACATTTCCTTCTGGATTATTTTCTTTTTCTACGGTATAAATATTAGAATCAAATAGAGTTCCGTCGGTTAAATATCCAGCATAGTTAATCGTAACCATTGTTTGGTACTCTGGCTTTTCATTATCATTTTTCTCTACATAGTGAATACGCAAACCACTTTCTAGTTCTTCGGAATCTTTAAAAGCTTTTTCAAATAACTTTTGATTGCTCTTCATTTTCTTTTCTTTCTCAGCAAAAGCTTTTTCCTGCTCTTTCTCAATATCTTTTAGTTGTTTTTCGAATGCTTTTAGCTTAGGATTTCCATTGCGAATTATGGTTACTTTTTCCATAATTACATCGGTAACCGGTCGGTCGTTTACCACTTCTACTAGACCTATGGCATCCACCACTTCTTGCCCTTCCACAATCTCACCAAATACAGTATGTTTTCCGTTTAGCCATGGCGTTTCTTTTAATGTGATAAAGAATTGACTGCCATTTGTACTTGGACCGGAGTTGGCCATAGATAGGATTCCTTTTCCACTGTGTCCTAGCTCTGGAACAATCTCATCTGGAAAACGATATCCTGGGCCACCCGAGCCATTTCCTTTTGGATCGCCTCCTTGAATCATAAAATCTTTAATCACGCGATGAAAAACTAAACCGTCATAAAAAGGAACTCCTTTTTTATCTTCTTCGGTTACCATTTCGTTGGTTCCTTCGGCAAGCGATACAAAGTTCGCTACTGTAAGTGGTGTTTGCTCATGGTATAGTTTTGCTACAAACGTACCTTTATTGGTTTTAAACTCTGCAAAAATACCATCTCCAAGCTCTGAATGATCGGTGCTATTACAAGCATACATCAGGCTTCCTATGAGTATGGTAAGGATAATTGAACTAATTTTCTTCATAATCGATTTTAGGTTTAGATTTATCTATAGAATTAAGTGTAAGAGTGCATTGTAAAGGGGTATTCGGTCCGATATAATCTCCATGACCGTAATAGCCATAAGCTTTATAGGATGGGAATAAAAACGTAACCGTTTCCCCCTCATGCATGAATTTTAAACCATCGCGAATCCCAGAAATCAATTCTTGATTGCTTTGATCTATCAGATAGATTTGCTTTCCTATAGCTTCTTTCGATAGGATTTCATTGCCATGGAGGTCTGCAAGGTTGTATTGAAAGTTAACACGATCTCCGAACTCAGGAACTACTGTACTTATCGTGTCTTTGGTTACATAATAATACCAAAAGCCGGAACTCGATCTATGATATTCATTTACAGAATCCATCTGTATAATATTTTCTATAAAAGCCTCTTCTTCCTTATTAAGCGCTTTATTCTTTTCTATAGACTTGTTTAGAAAAGAGCCGGATTTTTGTTCAATGGGTCTTCTAGGCTCAGGTTGTTGCACGCAACTAACTAATAATGCTAGGCCACATAAAGCAGCAAATATATATCGGAGTTTATTCATCTGTCAATTCACTTTTATAAGTTTCAAGAATCTCATGTAAATACGCTACGGTTTCTTCCATGCTCAAAGTACTTCTTCCACCTGCAGCATTATTGTGTCCGCCACCGTTAAAATGTTTTCTAGACATTTCGTTTACCGAGAAATCTCCTTTACTACGCAAGGAAATTTTTATAATTTCTTCCTGCTTACTTTCTATAAATATAAGCGCCAGATTAATTTTTTCGATAGATAAGGCATAATTTACAAAACCTTCGGTATCTCCTTTTTGAAAATGATGCGCATTTAACTCGTCTTGACTTAGCGTGATGTACGCGGTATTATATTCTGGCAATACCACTAAGTTATTCAAAGCGGTGCTGAGAAGTTTTAAACGATTTTCAGAATTTGTATCAAATATGTTGTTGCTTATTTTCCAGTTTATTGCTCCAGCTTCTAATAGACTTGCAGCTACTCTATGTGTAGTTGCAGTGGTACTGCGATACTTGAACGATCCAGTGTCGGTAAGAATCCCAGTATAAATACAACTTGCAATGTCGGCATTTATATGCTTTTTCCAACCCAAGGAATCTATAAAGTGATATACCATTTGTGCCGTAGAGCTCATCCCAACATCGGAGTAGGTAACCACGGCATAATCGTCTGGGCTCTGATGGTGGTCTATCATGATAAACGGAATCTCTTTCTTATGAAGGGCTTCCAATGGCTCTTGTAAATCACCAATACGCGAAAGCGAGTTAAAGTCTAAAGTGAAAATGACTTCGGTTTTTACTAAAAAACGGTCTATGGCGTCTTTATCCTCTTCGTATTGCAATATCCGATCGCTTCCTGGCATCCATTTCAGAAACTTCGCCAAGGCATTGGGCATTACCACTTGAACGGTATGTCCTAGTTTCTCTAAAGTTAAAGCCAATGCCAAGCTAGAACCTACCGCATCACCATCTGGATTTTTATGTCCGACGATAAGGATTTGTTTTGGTTTGCTTAAAAGCGAATGGGTTTGTTGTATCTGTACTTCGTTCATAAGAGCGAAGATACATTATATAGCTAATTTAGAGGAATAAAATAAATTTTTTATCAAAAGAGCTGGCTTGCGACACAGAACAATGGAGTGTATATTTAATATTCGTTCTAATTTACACCTAGAATATTTTGTCACATATTTTCACAGATTAGCTCAGATTTTTTTCAACATCTAACTCACACCCCTGACCACCGTTCACTGATTATTTCCCACAGATTTCGCAGATTTTCGCAGATTTTAATTTTGTATGACAACTGACCACCGAACTCCGACCCCTGACCACCGTTCACTGATTATTCCCAACATCTAGATCATACTTAAAAATTCTTACAGTAGGTATTTGTGGAGTAGGTCGTAAATGTTTATTTTTGCAGTGAATTTATAATTTCAAGATAAAAATGACGACGAACAGAACATTGACCATGCTTAAGCCAGACGCTGTTGAAAAAGGACACGTAGGGGCTATTTTAGATAAAATTTCCGCTTCAGGCTTCCGTATTGTAGCTTTGAAAATGACACAAATGACTACTGCAGATGCAGAGCGTTTCTACGAAGTACACAAAGAGCGCCCTTTCTATGGTGAGCTAGTATCTTTTATGACTCGTGGTCCAATCGTAGCTGCGGTTTTAGAAAAAGAAAACGCAGTTGAAGATTTCCGTACGCTTATCGGTGCAACCAATCCACAAGAAGCAGCCGAAGGAACGATTCGTAAAATGTTTGCTACGTCGATTGACGAAAATGCAGTACATGGAAGCGATAGCGACGAAAATGCTGCAATCGAAGCGGCATTCCACTTTGCTGGAACAGAAATGTTTTAGTTAGAGAAAGTATTAGTTGAAGACTATAAATAAAAAATGGGAGTTCCTAAATGGAGCTCCCATTTTTTATTTGCTTTAATCTGCAATACAATCGCTGATTAGATACGCCAAGGTCTTACCAATTTGATTGGCATACAATCCGTGTTTTGGTGCGCCTTCACATAAATGTATGTAGGTACAATTCTTCTGACGAGTTAATTGGCGTAAATAAAGTCTTGCTTGATTTAAATCAAATGCACTTGGCGTCATGGCACTGCTGCCAATATCGGCAATGGAATCCAAATCCAGTTCTATTCCAAAAGGAGTATCCGAAATATAATCGGTAGCATTATCTAATGCTTCCTGATAACTTGTTTTGTTATCGAATAGAATATCTTCAAACAATGCATGCTGAATTCTGTCGCCTTCTTGCACCATGGTATCCCAAATGGATTGGGAAGTATAGTTGCGTTGTAGGCCGAAAATAAAATACATATTTAAAAATCCTTTCGAGTAAGCAAAGGAAAATCCATTGCCACTATGTCGGTGTTCCAACGGACGGAAATCGGTGTGTGCATCGAAGTTAATAGCGTTAATGGCGGTGTTTTTCGCCAAAAAGGAACCTTGTATACAGCCGTAAGCGTTGTTGTGTCCGCCTCCAATAACAATTGGAATCTTTCCGTGCGAGACGATTTCTTTTACCACTGCGGTAACTTTCTCGTCTATTTTCTGAACCAACCTGCCTAGGGCCTCATAGTAATTTGGTTCTTCTGGCTGAAGTTGATCGGAAATATAATTCTCCTCTCTACAATCTATCTCGCCGAGCAATGCAATTCGCTGGGTGTGGGTGTATTGGGTATGCTGTAGGTTTAAAAAAACATTCAAGGCACTTTCCCATGCTTCTGACGCACCGCTTCGTCCGTGGTTTGCACGTACACCAATGTCTTCGGCAATACCAAGTAGAATATACTTTGCAGGTGTTTGTTGGATGGCCGATAAACTCTCTAGAACTTCTATTTGCTCTCCGATTTTTACTTCGTGTTTACGAACGGAGGTGCGTTTTAAAATACTTTCCCGATTGTAGAATAGTAGGGGTTCCATATTAAATAAATTTACCGTTAAGAATTACTTTGTCTACCAAATTAGATCCGAAAGCATAAGGCATGTAGTTATACGAGCTCATCTCTTTTGTAATGATAAGACTGGCTTTTTTTCCTTTGGTAATACTTCCATGTGTTTCCAACACTCCCATAGCATAAGCACCGTTTATGGTAGCAGCATTTATAGCTTCTTCGGGAGTCAATCGCAGTTTTATACAGGCGGTTGCCATTACAAAGTTCATATTTCCACTCGGCGTTGTTCCAGGATTTAAATCACTTGCAATAGCCAATGGTAGTCCCGCATCGATTATTTTTCTTCCGTTGGCGTACGGAATGCTTATAAAAAACGAACAAGTAGGCAGAGCTACTGGCATTGTGCCACTACCACGTAAAGCTTCTATATCTTCGTCGGTAATCACTTCTAAATGGTCTACACTAAGGGCATTATGCTTTACTGCTACAGGAATTCCTCCGATAGCATTGAATTGGTTCACGTGAATTTTAGGTGTTAGATTGTATTCTTTAGCTGCTTCTAAAAGTTGCTCGGTATCCTCCACACTAAAGAAACCTTTTTCACAGAAAATATCTACATAATCTGCCAAACCTTCTTCTTCTATTTTTGGAAGCATTTCGTCTATGATCAACTTCATATAGCCTGCTTTATCGTCTTTGTAGGTAGCAGGTACTGCGTGTGCTCCTAGGAATGTGGTTTTAATAGTAACCGGATAATTCTCTCCCAATTGTTTTGCTACGCGAAGCATTTTCATTTCAGCATCGGTAGTCAAACCATAACCGCTTTTTATTTCAATAGCTCCTGTTCCTAATTGGATTAGCTCTTCCAATCGTTTTGCCGATTGTTTGTAAAGCTCTTCCTCAGTGGCTTCTTGTACTCTTTTTGCACTATTCAGAATACCACCACCACGTTCGGCAATTTCCTGATACGAAAGCCCGTTGATGCGATCTACGAATTCTTGTTCTCTAGTACCAGCAAAAACTAGGTGGGAGTGGGAGTCTACCCAAGAAGGCATCACAACACGTCCAGTACAATCTATGGTCTCGGAAGCTTTTATCTCTGGCAAAGCGTCCATCGTTCCATAATCCTTAATAGTATCGTTTTCCAACCAAACCCATGCGTTTTCCAGTATGGGTAGGTTTTTCATTTCTTTTCCTGAAAGATAGGTAGGCGCGTCATCGCGAACTTGTAGTAACTGTTTGATATTGGTCAATAAAATACTCATAGAACTGTCTCTAAAATTTAATCCTTAAAACTACACAAAAAATGCTGGTTTGTAAACAGATTGGAGTGGAAGTCTTGGACTACTATTGAAATTCAATAAGTAAAAGGATATTAGGTGCATTTCTTAAATTCTCCCCCTTTGTATAATTAACTGAAAGACTTTATCATACGTAACTAGCAAGACTTATAAAACCAAGCGCTATCGCAATAAATTTAATTTTATTACCTTGCTCGTAACAAATAATAAAAAATATGAAACTAGATATATTAGCTTTTGGGGCGCATCCAGACGATGTGGAGTTGAGTTGTGGTGCTACCTTGGCAAAGGAAATTTCGTTAGGGAAAAAAGCAGGGATAGTCGATTTAACCCAAGGCGAATTAGGAACGCGCGGTTCGGCAGAAATACGGATGAAAGAAGCTGCTAATGCTGCAGAAATCCTTGGCGTATCGGTAAGAGAGAATTTAAAATTAGCCGATGGTTTTTTCGAGAACAATAGAGAAGCACAGCTTTTGGTTATCGAAGCGATTCGCGCCTACCGACCAGATGTAGTAATCTGTAATGCTATTGATGATAGACACATCGATCACGGAAAAGGAAGTAAGTTGGTTTCCGATGCGTGTTTCTTAAGCGGCTTGCGAAGGATAGAAACTTCCCGTAATGGAGTAGAGCAGGAGGCATGGCGTCCGAAAATAGTGTATCACTATATTCAATGGAAAGATATAGAGCCAGATTTTGTGGTAGATGTAACTGGATTTATGGATACGAAGATAAAATCAGTGTTTGCATACGAATCTCAGTTTTACAATCCCGACTCTTCCGAGCCAATAACACCGATTGCCACGTCAAATTTCAAAGATAGTATAAGGTATCGTGCACAAAATCTAGGTAGATTAGTCGGTGTAGATTTCGCAGAAGGTTATACCACAGAACGTTATGTAGCCGTAGATAGTTTGAGTGATTTGAAGTAGTAACTTTCTTTTGAATATAGTTGCATAGTTAGAAAACTCGGCCTATATTTGCAATCAGAAAATCAGCAATGATTACACGGTGGTTGTAGCTCAGCTGGTTAGAGCGCTGGATTGTGGTTCCAGAGGTCGCCGGTTCGAACCCGGTCTTCCACCCAAAAGGTCAAGCTTCATTGCTTGACCTTTTTTTGTGCCTATACAGCAACTAAAGTTGCTGTAATCCGTGAAGCGGAATGCGAAAAGCGTAATGAATGAACATCCCTGATTATATTCTTCGTTTAATGCTTTTAATTAAGCCCAAAAGCATCATTCTAATTCGTGTTAATTTCTTAAAAAGCTCTTCAACTTCCTTAAGGTAATTTAAGTCCATGGCTAAAAATAATTGGGTTTCTAATTCAGCTAAACTACCTAACGCAATATATAAAAATTGAATAAATTCTTTATTCCCTTGTCTTGCACTACCTTCTGCAATATTAGATGGTACAGATACAGCAGAGCGCCTTATTTGATTTGTCAAACCATAGTTTTCTGATTTCGGAAAGTCTACGGTGGCCTTATAAATATCCGATACAAATACTCGACTAAGTTTCCAAACATCTAAATCTTTATGTGTCTTCATACTAGTTAGCTTTAAGAATTAAAGTTACATAAACTTCTAATATTCATGAATAACAACAAAGCAACCAAAAATAATTACGCACTTTTAGCAACACCTCTCTATCACGCTTTTCGCATTCCGCATTTCGCATCACGAAATAATTATTCTCTATATAATATAAACTATCTTCGCATAAACGATTAATTATGCAAGCGTTTCTTCGACGTAAGGGAATTGAACTCTCAGCCAGGAAATATTTTGTTGATGCCATGGGGGCGATGGCTTATGGGTTGTTTGCTACGCTTTTGGTCGGGACGATTTTTAAAACCATTGGCGAAGAATTGCATATACCTTTCTTCGTAGACGTAATTTGGCCTTTTGCGCGACAAGCTACTGGACCAGCCATAGCTTTGGCTATTGCCCACAGTTTGAACGCACCAAGATTAGTGCTATATTCCTCGGCAGTAGTCGGTTTGGCTGCTTATGATATGGGAGGACCTTTGGCGGTTTTTCTTGCAGCTATATTAGCTGCTGAAGTTGGAAAACTACTCTCTGGAGAAACGCGATTGGATATTATTGTAACGCCTATTGTTACGATTCTTACTGGAATAGGATTTGCCGCTTTACTCGGTCCAGGAATTCAAGCTTTGATGGAGGGTATTGGTAGTATTATCGTTTTGTCTACTGCTACAAATCCTTTAGTAATGGGAATCTTGATTGCCGTTATTGTTGGTATGACACTCACCTTACCTATTTCCTCTGCGGCGCTTTGCTTGATGTTGGATATGGAAGGATTAGCTGCTGGTGCAGCGACGATTGGCTGTTGTGCGCAAATGATAGGTTTTGCGACTATCAGCTATAAAGACAACGGTATAAAAGGCGTTTTGGCTTTAGGTTTAGGCACGAGTATGTTGCAAATGCCAAATATTTATAAAAACTGGAGAATATGGATTCCACCAACTCTATCTGCTGCTATTATTGGTCCTATTGCTTTGATCTTTTTTCAAATGAAAAATTCGGCTTTAGAATCTGGAATGGGAACTTGCGCGTTTGTCGGACAAATAGGAACGTATAATGTTTTAAAGACGGAAGTTTCTACAGGATATATCTTCTCAAGTATGCTGCTTTTGCATTTTGCTCTACCTGCGATTTTATCTTATGGAATTTATGTTTTTATGAAAAAACAAGGATGGATCAAGGAAGGGGATTTGAAGATATTTTAAGTGGCGAAGTAGTGGGGAGATTATTTTTAAAAAATACTTTTAGATTTTCGAAATAA
>DATGMW010000160.1:0-2833 GCA_035307105.1 Flavobacteriaceae bacterium | reverse complement strand
GGCTTTGCGTATTGCCAATGTGTTTATAAACCTAAGCTTAAACCTATTCTTCTTCTTGTTACTCCCTAAGCTAGCAAGTCAAAGTCCAGGAAGCTTTTGGGACAGTATATATTATCCAGACAATTTAATATCTTATGTCTTTATTTCCAACATAGTGGCAAGTGCATTGACTTTAGGATTTGTTTCCCCCTTGTATTTTAAAATTGGTTTTTCGTTGGATATTGCTATCTGGAAGCGAATGCTCCGATATGCTATGCCGATTCTTTTGGCAGGAATTGCTTTTTCTATCAATGAAGCTTTAGATAAAATTCTACTAAAATATCTCCTCCCACCAGATATTGCAGATTCCGAAGTCGGGGTATATGCTGCTTGTTACAAACTCGGCGTTTTCATGACCTTATTTGCCACTGCCTTTCGTTTGGGAGTAGAGCCTTTCTTCTTTAAACAAGCCGAAGAGAAAAATGCCCCGATTGTTTACGCAACGGTAACCAAATACTTCACTTTGCTTGGAAGCTTAATCTTCCTCGCGGTAATGGTTTATATAGATATTTTTAAAGCGATTCTTATTACCGATGCGTCCTATTGGGTGGCGATGGATATTGTTCCTATTATTCTCTTGGCCAATTTATTTTTAGGAATTTATCACAATCTGTCGGTTTGGTATAAGATTACCGACAACACCAAGGTGGGAGCTTACATTTCTATTGTAGGGGCGTTACTGACCATTGTGGGGAACTACGTGCTTATTCCGCACTTAAGCTATTACGGCTCGGCATTAGCTACGCTATTGGCTTATGGAGCAATGATGTTGTTGTCCTATCTATTCGGTCAAAAGTATTATCGGATTCCTTATCCCATAAAAGAGATTTTGGTGTACTTGCTAGTAAGTACTGCCTTTTCCTTTCTAGCTTTTTATATATTTGGAGGAAGTTTGCTATTAGGTACTTTATTGCTAGTACTTTATGCAGGCTTATTAGTATTTATGGAAAGGAACCTAGTCCGACAATTGATAAAACGATAAATAGTTATCTATGAAAATAAAAGTTATAAATAAATCGGCAAACGCTTTGCCATCCTACGAGACCATAGCTTCGGCAGGGATGGACTTACGTGCGCATCTAGAGGAAGCAGTAACCTTAAAACCTATGGAGCGAAAACTTATTCCAACGGGGCTATCTATAGAGCTATCTGCTGGATACGAAGCACAGATTCGTCCACGTAGTGGCTTGGCATTAAAAAATGGCATCACCCTTCTCAACGCACCAGGAACAATAGATGCAGATTATAGAGGAGATGTTGGTGTTATCTTGGTAAACCTGTCTACCGAAGATTTTACCGTAGCACCAGGCGATAGAATTGCACAGATGGTTATTGCCAAGTACGAGCAAATCCAGTGGGATCTGGTAGAAGACTTGAGTGAAACAGAAAGAGGTGCTGGCGGATTTGGCAGTACTGGAAAAAACTAACTAATCACAATATTTTAAAAGCTTACATTTATGAAGATTATAGTACCTATGGCGGGACGAGGTTCCCGTTTACGTCCACATACTTTAACCATTCCAAAACCACTGATTCCAATAGCAGGAAAGCCCATCGTAAACCGTTTGGTTACCGATATTGCTGAGGTACTAGGAGAAAAAATAGAAGAGATAGCTTTCATCATAGGAGATCCAGCGTGGTTCGATGAAGATGTGGTGAAGAATTTAGAAGATTTAGCCGCTAGTTTAGGCGCAAAAGCATCTATTTACCGACAATTAGATCCAAAAGGTACAGGACATGCCATTATGTGTGCTGAGGAATCTCTTTCAGGACCTGCAGTAATCGCTTATGCAGATACTTTGATCCGAGCTACATTCGATTTGGATAAAGAAGCAGATAGCGTTATTTGGACTAAAAAAGTGGAGAATCCAGAAGCTTACGGGGTGGTAAACTTAAACGAAGATGGAAACATCATAGAATTAGTAGAAAAGCCAACGGAGTTTGTAAGCGACGAAGCGGTAATTGGAATTTATTACTTTAAAGAGCTTGGGGATTTAAAGAAAGAGTTGGAATACGTAATAGACAACAATATCATTCACGGAGGAGAGTACCAAATAAACGATGGGATAAAACGAATGATGGAAAAAGGAAAAATCTTCCGAACGGCTACCGTAGACGAATGGATGGATTGCGGCAATAAAGATGTGGCAGTAGAAGCTAATACGAAAATGCTTGAGTTTATAAAGGATACGGAAACCGATTTGGTATCAAAGAATATCACTTTGGAAAATGCTACTATAAACGAACCTTGTTTTATAGGACCTAATGTGGTGTTGCGCAATGCTACCGTTGGTCCTTATGCTTCTATAGGCGAAGGAACAGTGATTGAAAACAGTACAGTATCCCACAGTATCATTCAAAAACACGCCACTGTAAAAAATGCTATCTTGGAGAACGCTATGATCGGAAATCATGCTACCTTCAATGCGAAGTTTACCAATGTGAGCATAGGAGATTACTCCAGCTTACAATAGCCTAGTTTTATGCAAAGAAAGCATTTTATATACTTAACGTTTAGTCTTTTACTCTTGTTTCCTATGGTTTCTGCCAAGGTTTTTGCACAAGAGGAAGAGATGGCTTTTCATGAATTAGAGCCAGAAGACAATGCTTTTCAAGATGCTTTCTTTGCTGCTTTACGCTACAAAGCGATAGGGAACTACAACTTAGCCCTACAGGCATTGGACAAGGCCGAAAGAGAGGCAGGCACTAATAAGGAAATGAAAGAAGTGATAGGCTTTGAGCGTGCGCAAAATCACTTTTACAAAAACGAATACCAGGAAAGTATTCTTGCATT
>DATGMW010000159.1:0-4469 GCA_035307105.1 Flavobacteriaceae bacterium | reverse complement strand
AGAGCATTTTGGTATTTGCGCTTATTTGTGAGTGTGCTATGGTAGTGCTTATGCTTTAACCACCGCCAATGGTTGTAAGGCAACTTTTATTTCGACCAAGTCGGTTTGGTTTGCCATTACTTCGTCGATGTCTTTGTAGGAGCTAGGTGCTTCATCCAAATCCGATTTATGACGAAGGGCGTGTAGGATACCTTGGTCTTTTAAAGACTTTACTTCTTCTTTTAAGTTCAATTGTCTTCGTGCTTGCGAACGACTCATCAGCCTTCCAGCGCCATGGGAACAGGACTGGAAAGAGTGGGGTTCTCCTTTTCCTAACACCAGAAACGACTGCGTGCCTTGCGATCCTGGAATCATTCCCCATTCGCCTTTTCTAGCGCGGGTAGCTCCTTTGCGGTGTACGATAAGCTTCTCGCCAAAGTGTTCTTCTTCATCGGCGAAATTATGTGGTTTATTGATGAAGTTGGAAAACTCGACTTCAGGTACAATTTCAGAAAACGCCTTTTTTACTCGTTCCATCATCAATTTTCTATTGGCTAAAGCAAATTCTATACAGTAGCTCATCTCGTTGTAGTAGAGATCGAAATACTCGGAAGATTCTGGAATATGCGCTAGATCTACTGGTTGCTTACTGCCCGATTCTTTATGCATCTTCTTAGCTATATTGTTGTAATGTTTCGCCACGGTATAACCTATGTTGCGAGAACCAGAATGCACCATAATCCAGATAAAGCCATCCGAACCCTTTTGTATTTCTATAAAATGGTTTCCTCCACCTAAAGTTCCTATCTGACGAAGTCCGCTTTGGTATTCTTGTTCTACAATTGGCAAATCCTCTTTTTTCTCTGGCATCCAAGATTCATCCTGCGGTGTTTTGTGGTGATTACGACCAACCGGCACCGATTTTCTGATAATGCTCATAATATCTTTCAAGTCTGATGTTTCGATGTCTTTCAGGTTGGTGCGCAAAGAGCACATCCCGCATCCTATATCTACTCCTACCGCATTGGGTATTATAGCTCCTTTGGTGGCTAGAATTGCTCCGATGGGCATACCATAGCCCAAGTGGGTGTCGGGCATAATAGCTATGTGGTGTTGTGCAAATGGAAGGTTGGCTAGGTTTCTTGCTTGTTGCAACGTATCTTCTCCGACTTCCTCTTCGGGTAGCCATAATTTTATTGGTAGGTTCTCTGTTTTTATAATGGTATTTCCCTTAAAACGGGGTAGGTTTTCTTTCAGCATTTCCTTTATATTTTCATTTTCCATTGGATTGGTTCTTATAAAATTCATAGTATTAAGATAAGGAATATTTCTATGACCACCGAACCTCCATATTTTCCTCCCGCAGATCTCGCAGATTCACGCAGATTTTTTCACCATCACATCCCGTACCCCGTATCTCGCACCCGATTTTCACCACAGATTCCACAGATCCACGCAGATTTTTTCTTTCACTTATCTAGAACCTCTGAGTCATAACTTCATAACTTCATAACTTCATAACTTCATAACTCCATAACGCCATAACGATTCACAGAAATACCATTTCAACCACTAGCACCCATATTTTTCTCCCGCAGATCTCGCAGATTTACGCAGATTTTTTCACCACCGCACCCCGCATCTCGAACCCGATTTTCACCACAGATTTCACAGATTAACACAGATTTTTTCCCTCACTTATCTAGAACCTCTGAGTCATAACTCCATAACTCCATAACTTCATAACGATTCACAGAAATACCATTTCAACCACTAGCACCCATATTTTTCTCCCGCAGATTTCGCAGATTCCCGCAGATTTTTTCACCATCGCACCCCGTACCCCGTATCTCGCACCCGATTTTCACCACAGATTTCGCAGATTCCCGCAGATTTTTTCTTTCAATCCTCTCCAACCTTGAATCTATAAGCTTTGCACCATAACGCCATAACTGCATAACGCCATAACGATTCACAGAAATACAGAAATATAAAAAATTAATTTCAATCACCGACCTCTGACCTCCGAACCCTGACCACCGATTAACACAGATTTCTTCGCCCCCTCTTCAAGTTGCCCCCTCATAACTGAACCCAAATAAACTTCTCCCACTTGAGAGTTCAAACTATTTTTGGTATGCTGTAATTAGTTAGAAAATACTTTTTGAACCCATACTCCTAAAAAGTAGCATAGAACTAAGTATCCTATTAAAAGCAAACCTCCTAAAATCCACCCTATAGTTCCCGACGAAAAAGCAAAGCTAAAAAAGTAGGTTTGTATGCTTTCTATGGGCTTTAGGGATAATGGAAGGTTGTCTGGTTTTGAAGAGTAGTCAATTATCAATAGCAGTAGAATACTACCGAATATTATACCAACACTTCCAAAAACATTTTTATTTCTTCGAGAACTCATTGCTGCCTGTTTAAATTAAATTGCGTTGTAAATTTAGCTTTTATAAGTTTCTCTGTTTGTTTATTGAGGTAGTATGTGATTAAAAAATACGGTAGATTTTTATCTATTTATTTTGGCATATATCCAATTGTCAAAGGATATTTTGCCAGCGCCTGCTATGGTAATAACAAAGTAAATGCTAGCATAAAGCAAAGGTAATTCTTGTCTTGCAAATGGGTCGTTGGCATGCACTATAAAAGCTGCTATCAACATAGTCATAAGTAGGGCGAATGCTGCGAAGCGTGTTCCCAAGCCTAATATTAATAATATAGAACAGATCACTTCGGTGAAAATCGCAAGAGCTAAAGAGGTTGCTGCGCCAAGCCCAATTGGATCTGGAAATTGTATCGGTTCGCTTCCGAATAATGCAGGTGCTTTTTCTAGGCCGTGTGTTAGCATCAGCGCTCCAACGGAAAGACGAAGGAGGAAAAACATTACATTTAGATTTTTCTCGTAATGACCTGGATGGAATAGCTTTTTAGATAGTTGTTTCATAATATATTTATTTTTTTAAAAGGATTAATCTTATAATTAGCTATTTTCTATAGGGTTTAGAAAATACTATAGCCGCTTCTAACATCTGTAAGAATGATTTTATCATTAGATGAAAGGGAGCGGCTATAGAACTTTTAGTATCTCTTATTTAGAAAATAGGGGAGCTAAAATTATTGTTTTGCAAACTGTAGGTGAACAACAATAGTTACATCTTTTGCAATACCAGCTGCTGTTGGATCAAAATCGATGTTGTAATCAAATCTATCAATCGTTGTTTCGGCTCTTAGTCCTAACTTTTCTCCTTGATCGCTTTTTGCTATTCCACCGTAGTGTAGATCAAAAATTACGTCTTTTGTAACATCCTTTATGGTCAACTTACCATGCAATAGATATTCGTTTGGCTTACCTGTAGCTAAGATTTTGGTAGTCTTAAAAGTCATATCCTCGTACTTTTCTACATCAAAAAAGTCGGCACTTCTCAAGTGATTGTCTCTGTTTTCTATAGACGTGTCTACGCTATTTACTTTTACAGTAAAATCAAATGCTGCATTTTTTAAAGCCTCTCCATCGGTAGTTAGGTTTCCTGTGTACTCCAAAAACTTACCATTCACTATACTGATTCCAGAATGGGCTATGTCGAAGTTTAACGACGAGTGGTATGGATCTACGGTCCATTGAGTTTGTGCAAAAGAACCTATAGTTAGGAATAGCACTGCAAATAATGTGATGAAATTTCTCATTGTAATCTGTTTTAATTGTTTGTATTAATAAATCCTTCTATTCTATAGCTTTTTGCTATCTGTAGAAGTTTGGCTGCCGCCTGATTCCTTGGAATCATTAAAGAGTAAAGTACAACTAGCTTGGAGCGGTATTTTGATATACTTAACCGCCCCGATTACTAGTGCTCTTTCCCTTAGAATAGATAGCGGTCTTTTGATATCTATTCTTTGTTTATAACATCTGGATATTCGGTAGCATTATGACTCTACCATTTTATCCGCTAGATTTCTTGCTTAAGCCTCTTTGGTAAACTGGATGTCCACTACCATTCTTACTTTATCGGCAACCACGATACTTCCAGCTTCTGTAACGGAGTTCCAAGTTAAACCGAAGTCTTTTCTACTGATCTCTCCATTCATTTCAAAACCAGCTTTTGTTTGTCCATAAGGATCTACGGCTACACCGTTAAGTTCTGCATCTAGTGTAACTTCTTTGGTTACATCTTTTATAGTTAGATCTCCAACTAATTTCTCTCCGTCAAAAGATTTTGAAACAAACTTCATCTCTGGGAATTTCTCCGAGCTAAAGAAGTCATCTGACCTTAAATGCGTGTCTCTGTCTTTGTTTTTGGTGTTTACAGAGTGTGTTTTTGCACGGAACTCAAAGCTAGCATTGTTGAAATTCTCCCCATCGGATTTTGCAGTTGCTTCAAAATCTTCGAAGTGACCTGTTACGGTGGAAATCATCATGTGCCTTACTTTAAAAGCAATTTCTGAATGCGTGTTGTCGATAGTCCAATTTGTGTTGTTACTCATTTTTATAA
>DATGMW010000158.1:0-4038 GCA_035307105.1 Flavobacteriaceae bacterium | reverse complement strand
TTCTTTTTATTCCGATAGTGGAGGAAAAGGCGATCCTACTATTGCGCAAGAGCAAGCAGTAGATCTTATGTTAGAGAAACTTGAGGTAGTATCTCAACTATTCTCTGAACAGCCAGAACAAGAATATTCAGAAGAATATCTGGCTATGGTTGCTGATCCTAATATTCCTTATCTAAAAAAAGATGAAGGACTATTGTATGAGGATTACTTCATAGCAGATACGAAAACCAAACTGCAGATAATTCTGTTGGCTCAGGAACATATCCTAAGCCTTGAAGATGGTAAGAAACGCTTTATAAATGAAATTACCGCTCTTTCTAAAGCGTTTGCAATTGCTATCCCACATGAAGAAGCAATGGATGTTAAAGATGAAATAGGTTTTTTCCAAGCCGTTAAATCCAGACTACAGAAGTTTGATACAACAGGTTCTGATACTTCCGATTATGAGGTGGAATCTGCCATTCGCCAAGTGATAGATAAAGCATTGGTTTCCGAAGGAGTGATAGATGTTTTTGATGCAGCAGGGATTAAGAAACCAGACATTTCCATTTTATCCGATGAGTTCCTCATGGAAATCAAGGATATGGAGCATAAGAACTTAGCCCTAGAAACATTAAAGAAGCTATTAAACGATGAGATTAAGTCCAGAGCATCTACCAACTTTATACAAAGTAAATCTTTAATGGAAATGTTGGAAAACTCAATTAAAAAGTATCAAAACAAAATACTAACTGCTGCCGAAGTAATAGAAGAAATTATAGACTTAGCCAATAGTATTAAGGAGATGGATAAGGCCGACGAAGACTTAGGTTTATCCAAAGAAGAATTAGCTTTTTACTATGCAGTAGCAGAGAATAAAAGTGCACAAGAAGTACTTGGGAACGATGTTTTAAGAGAGCTTGCTATTTACTTAACCGAAGTAGTGCGAAACAATGCAACCATAGATTGGACGATAAAAGAGAGCGTAAGAGCCAGATTAAAAATAATGGTAAGAAGAACCCTAAGAAGATTTGGATATCCACCAGATTTACAAAAATTAGCTACAGATACGGTTATTAAACAAGCGGAGTTAATAGCTGAGCAATTGGCAGAAAAGTAATAAAATTTTACGAGTCATACCAGATTCCAGCCTCTATATCAAAGTCCTCATCGTTCAATAAAGTAGATGTAGGATTGATTAGAAAATCAGAAAGTAATATGGATGATACTTATGATTAGTTGAGTATAAAAAATGTAAATAGATAATTGATGCTGTTAAAAAGAATTGTGATGTTTGTGACTATGTTTCTCTTAATGCAAAAAGTAAATTATCATTTTGGTAACTTTTTTATATCTTTTTATCAACTCATTTAACGTAAAAATATTTTAGAGAAAGACCTTGCGCAATCCCAATAAAATCTACATCCCTGATAAAAATTAAATCGCGATGCTTACTCCGTAGCGATCAGGCAACTTATTGGTTTTATAAAAGCATTTAAACCTTTTAGGTTTCAGGATTAACTCCTTTCTTTTTTGCGTTGATTACTAGGTAAATCCCTAGTAGGATGAACGGCACGCTAAGCCATTGTCCGGTATTTAGTACGTAATTGATTATTTCGCCTTCTTGTGGTTCTTTCCAAAATTCTACAATCAGTCGTACGCTCCATAGCATTATCATGAAAACGCCAAAGATGTAGCCTAGATATTTTCTCTTTTCTGTTTTCCAATACAAATAAAACATCGTTGCAGCTACTATGAAATAGCCTCCAGCTTCAAATAATTGGGTTGGATATCTTGCAAAATTCTCTCCTAATTGAGCAAAAATAACTCCCGAATCAGTGCCTGTTGGTTTTCCTATTATTTCTGAATTAAAGAAGTTTCCTATTCTCACAAACCCAGCGCCAAATGCTACCGCCAATACCACTCTATCTAATATCCATAGTATTGGTTTTTTAAGTACTTTTTTGCTGTAGTAATACATAGCGATCAATATGGCGACTGCTGCGCCATGACTAGCCAAGCCTTGAAATCCAGTAAATTCAAACTCTGGTACGGTTCGGATGGGTAGTAGTACGGCTAAAGGATCTTGCTTGATCAATTCAGGTTGGTAAAAAATAACATGTCCTAAACGTGCGCCAAGCAAGGTAGCAAGGACAGTAATCAGAAACAGTTTATCTAATTTTTCTAAAGAAATGTTCTCTCTCTGATAGATTTTTTTTGTGAAAAACCATCCGAAAGAAAAAGCGATTACGAACATTAAACTGTAGTAACGGACCAAGAAAAATCCTAGGTCTATTCCTGTGGAGGGATTCCATACATAACTTAAAAACTGCATATCTGATTGTTTTAATATCTGTAAATATAAAGAAGCCGAACTAACTAATCGGCTTCTTTAGCTTCTGTTTTTTCTGGAACTGGATCATAGCCACTTCCACCAAATGGATTACAACTCCCGATTCTCTTCAGTGCTAACCAACCTCCTTTTCTTAGTCCATAACGTTCTAATGCTGTCATGGCATAGGTGGAGCAAGTTGGGGTATACCTGCAAGTGTCGGGTGTTAAAGGCGATATATATTTCTTGTAGCCTTTTATAATCCAAATAAATGGCTGTGTTAATCGCATAGGTTTACTTAATTACGAATCCAGTGCCGTCTTTTCCGTCATTTAACTGAATCCCTAGTGTATCGAGTGCATCGCGAATCTTATCGCTAGTTTCAAAATTGCGTTCTTTTCTAGCGTCATTGCGAATGTCTATTAATAGATCTACTGTGCCTGCCAACATCTCCGAATCTCCTGTTGGTTTTCTATATTCGTCTACCAGACCCAATATTTCAAACATAAAGTCGTGTAGCGTTTTTTGTAGTAGTTTTCTGTCGCTATCGGTACAACTGGCTTGTTTGTTTTCTACCCGTTGTATAAAGTTAACGGCTTCAAATAGCTTTGCGATTAGGATTGGACTGTTAAAGTCATCATTCATAGCATCGTAGCAAGATTGACGCCACGCAGCTACATCTATATCGGTTGTATTGCCCACTGGCAGTTCGTCCAATAGGTGGTATGCTTGTAAAAGTCTGTGGTAGCCTCTTTCCGATGCCAACATAGCTTCGTCACTTAGGTCTAGTACACTGCGGTAGTGTGCCTGATATAAGAAGAATTTTGTTGCCGAAGGTGTGAAGGCTTTGCTTAGCTTTTCATTTTCTCCAGAGAATATCTCGTTTGGTTCAATATTGTTGCCAGTAGATTTCGCCATTTTCCTACCATTTAAAGTAAGCATGTTCGAGTGCATCCAGTAGTTTACTGGAGACTTGTCGTTACTAGCCTCAGCTTGTGCAATTTCGCAATCGTGGTGTGGAAACTTCAAGTCCATTCCACCACCATGAATATCAAATTGTTCTCCTAAGTATTTTGTGCTCATTACGGTACACTCCAAGTGCCATCCTGGAAAACCAACGCCCCAAGGAGAATTCCATCGCATGATGTGTTGTGGTTCGGCTACTTTCCATAGTGCAAAATCTTGTGGATTACGCTTCTCGGACTGTCGATCCAAATCACGAGTATTGGCCTCCATGTCTTCCAGCTTCCTACCGCTTAGTTTTCCGTAGTCATTGGCTTCATTGAATTTAAATACATCAAAATAAACCGAGCCATTTACTGCATAGGCAAATCCGCGAACTATCAGTTTTTGAGTAGCTTCTATTTGCTCCAAAATATGTCCTGTAGCGGTTGGCTCAATGCTAGGAGGAAGTGCATTGAACTTGGCCATTACCTCTCGGAAATCTACTGTATAGATCTGCGCAACTTCCATCGGTTCTATTTGCTCCAATCGAGCGCGTTTTGCAATGCGATCTTCTCCATCTTCTGCATCATTTTCTAAGTGACCTACATCGGTTATGTTTCTTACGTAGCGAACTTTGTAGCCAAGGTGTTTTAAATAGCGAAAAACTAAATCGAACGAGAGGAACGTACGACAGTTTCCTAAGTGTACGTTGCTATAAACGGTAGGGCCGCAAACATACATTCCAACATAGCCTTCGGTAATAGATTCAAACTTCTCTTTCT
>DATGMW010000157.1:0-4813 GCA_035307105.1 Flavobacteriaceae bacterium | reverse complement strand
AAAGTACATTAAATATTTATTTTGTATTTTGCAATATTATTTTAACATCTAAATAATTAAGTTTATGAGAGATCTCGGTTTACTTATACTACGTGCTGGGTTTGGATTAACCATGGTATTTGCTCACGGCTATCCGAAATTAATGAAAGTTATAAATGGAGATATGGCTTTTATGGATCCTTTTGGAATTGGACAAGCCCCTACATTAATTTTAGCAGTTATTACGGAGGTCATATTCCCTCTCTTAATAGTTATTGGATTAAAAACCAGGCTTGCTTCTATTCCAGTTGCGATTACCATGGCAGCAGCATTTTTTGTTGTACATGCCAACGACCCTTTTGATATAAAAGAAAAGGCCTTACTTTTTTTAATTGGCTTTGTTGTTATCAGTTTATTAGGTTCTGGAAGATATTCTATTGACCGCGCTTAAACAAAAACGCGAATCAATAATTCTTTCAGTAAGTCTTGGTGGGTAAGATTACTCGCTCCTACTCCTTTGCTCATGAGATCCAATTCTCGTAATTCTGCCAAAATTGCAGTTACACGACGAATTGGATATACTCGTGCCGCATCGGCATACTGACTTATAAAATATGGCGATACTCCTAACACCCTTGGTGCTTGGGATTTATTATCTAATGCATGGTACTTTAAAAGTCGTGTAAAAAAACTATGCATTAAAGACAAAGTCAACACAAATGGATTATTGGAGGTGTCTTTAGCAAAGTGTTGGGTTATTTGAAATGCTTTTTTAAAATTCTTAGTCCCTATTGCATTTTGCAATTCAAAATTATTAAAGTCTTTACTGATACCAATATTTTCCTCGATATGCTCTGGAGTAATCTCAGATCCCTTTGGCACAATCAATTGCAGCTTACCCAATTCGTTTTTAATCTTACTCAAATCCGCCCCTAAAAACTCCACAAGCATGTGACTTGCTTTGGGACTAATAGTATAGCCTTCTGCCTTTGCAACTGTTTGCATCCACGACGGAACTTGGTTGTCGTACAGCTTTTTACTCTCAAATAAAACCGCCTTTTGGCCAAGCGTTTTCGTTAATTTCTTTCGTTTATCTAAGGACTTATATTTGTGGCAAAACACCAAAACGGTAGAAGGCATTGGGTTTTCCACATAAGATTGTAATGCATCTAAGGTTCTGGATAGGTGTTGGGCTTCTTTTATTATTATCACTTGTTTCTCAGCCATAAGCGGATAACGCTTAGCATACGAAACAATCTCATCCACACTAATATCCCTGCCGTAAAAAACGGTTTGATTAAATCCTTTTTCCTCCTCCGTTAAAACATTTGACTCGATATAATCCGAAATCAAATCGATATAATACGACTCCTCCCCCATTAAAAAATATATTGGAGCAATGTTTCCTTTTTGGATATCTACAAGAATACTTTGAGCTTTTTTTACAGGCACGAATTTCTATTTTCTATAAGTTAGATTTGTAAGCAGTTATAATTTAAAAAATGTAGCTTTGTCTTCTATGCAGAAGCTTAATTTTCCTAATTATACATTTCGCCTCAAAAGTACGGAAAAAAACACCTTGATATTTGATAGTATCCGGAAAAGATTTGTGATATGCACGCCAGAAGAGTGGGTACGTGCCCATACTATTCAATATCTTATTCAAGAAAAAGGCTATTCTCCTTCCCTGCTAAATGTGGAAAAGCAAATAGAAGTTCGTGGTGTTCTCAAACGCTACGACATAGTAGGCTACAAACCCAATGGCGATATAGCTTTGCTAGTAGAGTGTAAAGCACCACAAGTTCCTATCTCGCAAGATACTTTCGATCAAATTGCACGTTACAACTATACGCTACAAGCAGATTACTTGATGGTTACCAATGGAATAAATCATTATTATTGCCAAATGGACTGGAAGGAAGAACGCTATAGCTTTCTAAGGGAATTGCCTATTTTTACCCGAAAATAATATCCTATCAAAATACAATCGATGAAAGTTGCAGTAGTTATACTAAATTGGAATGGCACAGCGCTATTAGAAAAATTCTTGCCTACGGTAGTAAAACACTCTCCAAACGCCCATATTTATGTGGCAGACAATAACTCTACAGACAATTCAGAAGATTATGTAAGCAAACACTTCCCTGAGATAACTTGGATACAAAACAAGCAAAACCTAGGCTATGCTGGAGGCTATCAAAAAGCACTAGAAAAAGTAAAGGAAGATATCTACATCCTCCTGAATAGCGATGTGGAGGTTACAGAAAACTGGATAGAACCGCATCTTAAAGCATTTAAAGAAAACCCAGAGATTGTCGCTACCCAACCTAAGATTAAAGACTACAACAGGAAAGAGTATTTTGAATATGCTGGAGCAGCTGGTGGGTTTATCGATAAATATGGATACCCTTATTGTAGAGGAAGGATTTTTGATACCATAGAAAAAGACACGAATCAATACGACGACGCTATTCCTATCTTCTGGGCTAGCGGTGCTTGTCTGGTGGTGCGACGAGATGCCTATTGGGAGGCAGGCGGATTGGATCCAGACTTCTTTGCCCATCAAGAAGAGATTGATCTTTGTTGGCGTTTGCAATTAAAGGGCGGAAAAATATATAGCATACCAGAGTCTGTGGTTTATCACGTAGGTGGTGCTACGCTCCATAAAAGCAGTCCACAAAAAACCTATTACAACTTCAGGAACTCTCTTTTTACCTTATATAAGAACCTCCCGAAAAAAGAAATACTTCCTGTTATTTTCATCCGACTACTTTTAGATGGTTTAGCTGGAATTCGGTTTATATTTCAATTAAAATTCCAACATTTTTGGGCAATTCTTCGTGCACACTTTGCATTTTACGATCAATTATCCAAATTAAAAAAGAAACGACAATCCATTACCTATAAATCTATAGAACGATCGGACATAATGCTTGTTAAACGCTACTATCTAAACAACCGAAAGACTTTCTTACAACTATAAATTATTGTTAATAGCAGTGGAACCGCTAGTATATTTGTTATTTTTACACTCCAATCAAAAGCCCAAAAGTACAATGAGAAAAATTTTGTTAGTATTGCTCGGTTCTAGTTTACTTTTAACTTCGTGTGTATCGAAAAAGAAGTACTCGGACCTAGAAGCAAGAGAAAAAGAAACCAAAGATTTGCTTAATACCGCAACGGTTAAGCTGAACGACTGTATGTCGGACAAATCGACACTTACAGCACAGAACCAGTCCTTAAAAAGTCAAGTAGCCTCGCTTAATGCGACAAGCAAAGACTTGATCAATCAAATAGGAAGCTTTACTGACTTAACTAAAAAGGGTGCGGAAAACTTAGAGCGCTCTTTAGAGAGCTTACAAGAAAAAGACCTTACTATTCGCAGATTACAAGATGCAGTTACACGTCGTGACTCAGTAAACTTCGCTCTAGTAAAAAGCTTGAAAGGTGCACTAGGGAATTTAGATGATACCGATATAGAAATTAGCGTAGAAAAAGGAGTGGTGTTTGTTAGCATCTCAGATAAGTTACTATTTAGAACAGGAAGCTACCAAGTATCTGCACAAGCAAGAGAGATTTTAGGTAAAGTTGCTACCGTAGTAAATGCAAAACCAGACTTTGAATTTATGGTAGAAGGACATACCGATAACGTGCCGATTAGCAGACCGGTAATCCAAGATAACTGGGACTTAAGTGTACTTCGTGCAACAGCTGTTGTACGTATCCTACAAAACGACTTTAATGTAGATCCTGCTAGAATGACAGCGGGTGGTCGTGGAGAGTACATTCCACTTACTAGTAACTCTGATGCTGCAGGCAAAGCTAGAAACAGAAGAACACGTATTGTGGTGCTTCCTAAGTTAGACCAGTTCTACACGATGATTGAAGAAGGATTAAAAGAGTAATAATACAGTAGATTTAGTTTAAGTTAGATTTTAAAAGAGGTTAGCCTATTAAAAAGGTTAACCTCTTTTAACTTTTAGATCTATGTTTATTATTTGCTCATATACTAGTTGCATAACGCCTAGGATATTATCTAAACACAAAAAAGGACGTTTGAGTGAATAATTTTCACTCAAACGTCCTTTAATTATCTTAGAAGGTTAATTATCTAAGAATAAACCCATTAGCTTATTAAATATCTAAACTCCCTTTACCTTCTCTGATTACTTCTGGCTCTCCTCCAGTAAGGTCTATAACAGTAGAAGCTACGTTATCGCCATATCCACCATCCACTACTACATCTACCAAATCTTTCCACTTCTCGAATATAAGTTCTGGATCGGTAGTGTATTCCAACACCTCATCGTCGTCTTTAATAGAGGTTGAAACAATTGGGTTTCCTAATTCTCTTACTAGTGCTTGTGCAATACTATTGTCTGGAACACGAATACCCACTTCTTTTTTCTTTTTAAATACTTTTGGTAACGTATTACTACTGGGCAAAATAAAAGTATATGGTCCAGGTAAAGCTCTTTTTAATAACTTAAAAGTACCGCTGCTTAATTGTCGTGTGTGATCGGCTAAATCACTCAAATCATGACATATAAAAGAAAAGTTAGCCTTGTCTAAACGCACTCCTTTTATCCGTGCTACTTTCTCTAAGGCTTTGGTATTGGTAATATCGCAACCCAATGCGTAAACTGTATCACTTGGAAATATTACTAGTCCACCATCACGCAATACTTCTACCACCCTTTTGATTTCCTTTGGGTTTGGATTTTCTTCGTAAATTCTAATTAATTCTGCCATAAACTATAGGTTATAAAAGTTCCCTTAAATATAGTCTTTTTTACCACGCACTGCCATATACAAAAACTGTATTTCTCCACTT
>DATGMW010000156.1:0-3318 GCA_035307105.1 Flavobacteriaceae bacterium | reverse complement strand
TACAATATAATTAAAGGAGACGATAAAGCTTATTGACGTTTTTAATTCTGCTTTGCGTTTGCTTTGACAGACGAAAAATTGAGTTTAATTCCCGATGAGCTGCATCGTATATAAATTTAATCCCATAGGAATACTGCCTATTCTTAGACCTAGGCAATAGTTTCTTAGAAGTTATAAATAGAGTAAAAAAACATATAGTTATGAATACGCTTATAATTGGATCAGGTGGAAGAGAACATGCTTTTGCCATAGAATTAGCAAAAAACAAAAAATGCAAATCGCTTTTCGTAGCACCTGGTAACGCTGGTACCGCAAGTTTAGCAACCAATCTACCCCATTTAAAAGTAAATGATTTTAAAGGAATCGAGGACGCTGTTCTAAAGAATAGTATCCAAATGGTGGTGGTAGGCCCCGAAGTACCTTTGGTGGAGGGGATTGTAGATTATTTTAAAGCAAAAGACAGCTTAAAACATGTCAAAATAATCGGACCATCACAAAAAGCAGCGCAACTAGAAGGAAGTAAAGCCTTTGCAAAAGACTTTATGGAACGCTATAATATACCAACTGCTGCCTACAAAGCTTTTACAAAAGAAACCATTGCTGATGGAGAAGCGTTTTTAGAAACCTTAAAAGCACCCTACGTATTAAAAGCCGATGGTTTAGCTGCAGGGAAAGGGGTTCTTATCTTAGAAACGCTAGAGGAAGCCAAAGAGGAGTTCCGAACAATGCTCATGGAAGAAAAATTTGGCGAAGCAAGTAAAACTGTAGTTATTGAAGCATTTTTAACTGGAATAGAGCTGAGTGTATTCGTTTTAACCGATGGTAAGAACTACAAGGTGCTTCCTAGCGCCAAAGACTACAAACGCATAGGTAACGATGATACTGGGCTTAATACAGGCGGAATGGGTGCCGTTTCTCCAGTGCCATTTGCTAGCGAGGAGCTGGTTAAAAAAATAGAGGAGCGAATTATAAAACCAACTATAAAAGGAATCCAAGAAGAAAATATGGACTATGTAGGGTTTATCTTCTTAGGACTTATGGTGAATGACGCTGGCGACCCGTATATGATAGAGTATAACGTTAGAATGGGCGATCCGGAAAGCGAAGTGGTACTGCCTCGTATCCAAACCGACTTGCTAGATTTATTGGTAGCTGCAGCCGATCAAAAACTGAATGAAATAGAGGTGAAAATCGATAGTAGAGCAGCTGCAACTGTTATGTTGGTTTCTGGAGGATATCCAAAAGACTTCGAGAAAGGAAAACGTATTTCTGGTATTGAAACCGTGAAAGATAGCATTGTTTACCATGGAGGAACCAAACTAGAAGGCGGTGAGGTTTTGACAAACGGAGGTAGGGTTATTGCGGTAACTTCTTTGGCGGATACGTTCCAAGAGGCAATAAAAAAATCCTATCAAAGTATTGAGAAAATCTCCTTTGATAGGATGTATTATAGAACGGATATAGGAGCGGACTTACTTTAGTCTAAAGCTCTTAATCTATTTTTAAAACTTAATAAAGGCGCATGGCTTTCTTTTATTCCAAGAAAGAGTGTGCCTTACTACTTTTATCTTCTTCGTTATTGTCGTCAAACATTTTAAGCTGCATTATCCAGTATACTAAAAGTACTGCTAGAATAGCTATGAATATCCAAGTAACTATATTAGCTGCCCACCATGATTTAAGCTCTAAATTATAAAGAGCATTAAAAGGTGCAAAAGCTACTTCCTCGAAAAAAGAACCAATTCCTTCAAATATGTTACGCCACATAATTATATATATTTTATCTGCTAAAGCACAAAAATACTTATTAAGTCTTTGTTGAGCAAGTAATTCTACTAGAATAAGCTTGCTTTGGCTGGATAGCAGCATGATTTAGGGCATAGATTAAAAAATAGACCATAACCAGCTAGGGAAACTGCTCTGCTAAGCATAATCCAAAATGCGCTCTAATGCCGCATTTAAACGTTCATAGTAGGTTTCTAACAATAATTGCATGGCAAGTAGCACATTTCGGATCACGAATGATAGGGAAGTTTTTAGAAAAGGAATCTCTCTATCTGAGCTCGAGTTACAAACTCGAGCTATCCGTAATTTAGTTTCTCCCATTACTTTAGTACTAACCAAGCGAGCCAGCGAGCAACACAATAAAACAAAACTTCTCCCCAAACGCCAACAGCGTTTGACCTACCCTTCAAACGCCACAGGCGTTTGTCTACCCAACAAATCCATAGGATTTGTGCTACTCTGTTTCTAGCTAGTTCTGTGGCCAGTTTTGAAAATGAACTTCTTATATCACATTAACAATATATTTTAATATTCCCTATCTTTACTACAGTAAAAGCTTAAGAAATGAATTCCATCTACCGCTACGATTTCAACGCCAAGGAGCACCAACCTGAGTTGGGCCTAAACTGGCACGACTACCACGCGCGGAACTCTTGTCCTGAGCGTAGTCGAAGGGACGACGCGGCGCTGGAGTATTAATAAATGATATTTCTCTAGTATTATATTTACTTTTTTCCATTGCCGAAAAAAGTAACAAAAAAGTCTAGACCAAACTTGTACATCGGTCGACGCTCGCAAGTGCTGACTAAAATAAATAGTCAGATTAAACTCAATGGCTTCGATTAGTACTCACGACTGACAGGATTTATTTCTTAACGTCAGCACTTACGGTCAACGCTCGATGTCCTGCGTAAAGGTCGATTCTAGTAACTCTTCTATTCAACTTACCATAGTATTCACACCATGAACGAAAATAAATAAAAAGACAAATTGGAAGAATGATTATCCTATTGGCAAATAGGCTCCTTCCTAAACAGTTAAACGATTAACCGATTAAACGCGAAGTAGCCAAAGGCTTAATAATACCGCTGTTTTAAAACTTTCCTTCTTAATCAATAATCGACTTTTTAGTTAATAGTAAGAAATTGTTAATATTCCCTATCTTTACTACTACAGCAAAAGTTTAAGTAATGACCCACACCTACCGCTACGATTTCAACGCCAAGGAGCACCAACCCGAGTTGGGCCTAAACTGGCACGACTACCACGCACGGAATTATGATGCAGCGCTGGGGCGGTGGATGAATGTGGATCCGTTGGGGGAGGAAATGCCGAGTTGGAGTCCGTATAATTATGCTTTTAATAATCCGGTGTATTTTATTGATCCGGATGGGATGATGCCAGAAGGGGGTGGTGGATGTGGTTCAGCAAGCAATCCTTGTCCTGAAGTAACAACAAGTATTAATGGTGAGGAAGTTACATTTCAACAAATGAGAGTTTATGTAAATACAGCAACAATATATCCAACTGGAA
>DATGMW010000155.1:0-9517 GCA_035307105.1 Flavobacteriaceae bacterium | reverse complement strand
AATCCGAAAAGCACCATCGTATTTAAGGTGAAGCCCATAAGGGATAAAATCCCTAAAGGCATAAGCATGGACATTGGAATGGCAAACCCAACAAATAATACGTTCTTGAATCCACGGAAGAACATCAGTACCAAAACAACTAGGATAACCCCAAATATGATGTTGTTTACCAAGTCGTCTACCTGATTTTCAGTCTGTACACTTTGGTCATTGCTCACAGATATTTGTAGATCGGCAGGAAAGTAATTTTCCTGTTCGTAAGCTATGGTTGCTTTAATCTCGTCTACCGCATCGAGCATATTTTTACCCGCACGCTTCTTTACATCTAGCATCACTACTGGCTGTCCGTCTTCGCGAGCTAGGGTGGTGGTTTCTTTTTGCTGGAAAGTAATGGTTGCTATATCGCGTAAGAAAACTACACCATCGTCGTGCTTAACTACAATATTTTCTAGTTCTTCTGGACTTTCTATTTCGCCTACTATACGTAGGTTTTTTTCTACCTCAGTGCTTTTAATATGGCCACCAGAAATAGTTTTGTTTTCATTTCGAATAGCGTTAATCACGTTGTCGAAACTTACTTTAGCCGCACTCATTTTGTAAAGATCCAAAGCAACCTCTACCTCTTCCTCGTCAATCCCACGTATGGTAGCTTCTTTTATTGGGCTGAGAAGTTCTATTTCATCTTGTAGATGTTCGGCATAAAGTTTTAATTGTCTAGAGGTAAAATCTCCAGTAAGGTTGACGTTTAGTATGGGGAATTCCTCCGAGATATTCATATCGAAAACAGAAGGCTCTACCTTTGCACCATTATCTAGTGTAGGCCAGGTGGTCTCTGCTTTTACCATATCTACTCGGTCTTTTACGAGTTGTTTGGCGTTGTTGATCTCTACATGGTCTTCGAACTCTACAATAATAATGGAAAAGTCTTGTAGAGTAGTGGAGGTGATTTTCTTTACACCAGCTACGTTGTTGAACTCTTTTTCTAGTGGCTCGGAAATAAACTTTTCTACGTCTTCGGCAGAGTTTCCAGGGTTTATAGAACTCACGTAAATCTGTGTCATTACTACTTCTGGGAAAGCTTCTCTAGGCATACTGAAATAAGAGAAAAAGCCCATAAATAAGATGATTGCTATGATAACATAGGTCGTCATGGAGTTATTTATAGCCCAAGAAGAGATGCCAAATTCTTTATATTGATTGGATTTCATAATCTATTTACCGATTTGATTTTGCACGCGTACTCTTTCTCCATCACGTATCGATTTCGCTCCATCTAGAACGATGATGTCGCCAGGCTCTAAACCAGATAAAACCTCGGAAAGGTTATCTTGAGTTTTCCCTAGTTTAATCATTCTGCGTTTGGCGATGGTATTTCCTTTATCGTCTTTTTCGTAAACATATATATAGGACTCGCCTTGCGAATTGACTTGTGTGATACTACTTGGAATTAAAATAGCTTCTTCGTTTGTATAGTCGTTTACACGAACCGATGCAATTTGGTTTGGTCGTGCTAGTTCGATTTGGCTTGGAATCTGGATTCGAGTTTTGAACGTTCGGTTTTCAGGATTGATGTGGTTCCCTACTTGCATTACTTTGGATGGGAAAGTTTCGTTTATAGAGCGAATATTCACTTCTACCCCTGAATTCACTCGTATTGCAGAGAGATAGTTTTCAGGAATATTGGCATCGACATATAGGTTGTTTAGGTTCACCAAACGCAGTATGGGTGTTTGTCCAGGCATACTGAGTTCGCCTTGTTCTACAAGCAGCTCATCTACTATCCCAGAGAATGGTGCGCGGATAGTGGACTTGTCCATCTGACGTTTTACTTGTTTCACTGCATTTTTTGCAGACATATAATTGGATTCCGCTTCTAAAAATTGAATCTCCGAACCAATATTCTCCTCCCACAACCTACCTTGACGTTCGAACATGGTTTTTGCTAAGCTCTCTTGCGATTCTAGTTGCGCTAGTTGACTGCTCATGCCACCGTCGTTCAATACCGCTAAAACTTGACCCTTACTAACCGTTTGCCCTTTCTTAACAGGTAGTCTTTCAATTACCCCAGATACTTCGGAGTAGATTAAAATATTTTCGTCGGTAGCTAAGTCTCCTTGCACTTCAATGTAGTGCTTAAAAAGTGTTGGACGAAGGGTGTCTACAGTAACCAATGCCATTTGTTGCTCCCCGCTTTCGCTTTCAAAATAGGCATCTATAGCTAGTGCTTTTTCTTGTAGCTGCTGTATTTCTTTTTGTATGTCATTTCTACGCTGATGCAATGCTTCGCGATCGTTGTTTTCTATAAGCGTATCTATATTGGCGGTTTTGTTCTCGCAGGCGGCAGCCACTAGCAATAGGCTGCTTAGCACAAGTAGTCGAAGGTTGAATTTATATGGGAACATGCTGTTTGGGTTAGTTTATTGTTTTTAATAAGGCCTCTAGATTTGCTTTCGCATCTATAAGGTTTAACATTGCTTGAAAATATTGTTGTTGCGCACCAAAAAGCTGAGTTTGGGCTTGTCGGTAATCAAAGCTACTAGCTAAGCCTTCGCGGAATTTAATGGCATTTTTTCTTTCTATGCTTTCTGCAAGCTTCATATTCTGTCTTGCCGACACAATGTTTTCTAAGTGTACTTGGTATTCGTTTTGCAGTTTGCTGTGATTGATTTGCAGTTGTTGCGATATCTCATCTAGCTGATTTTCCGCTTGTTCCATTGCAAACTGCGCTTTCTTTGTTCGTGCGCTTCGCATCCCACTACTAAAAATGGGAATCTCTAAAGAAATACCAAGTGCAGAAGCATCATACCAAGATTGGTCGCTTTTAAAAAAGTCAAAAGAATCGCCATAAGCGGAAGTGCCGTAGTTTACAAATGCATTTAAGCGCGGTAATGCTTTAGATTTTTCTAATTTCCACTCTAGGTTACGTTGCTTTACTAAAGTTTCGGCAATCTTATAATCTATGGTTTGCTCCAATTCCAATTTCTCATCTAAAAGATGTAGTTGCGAGGCCTCGCTTGTTAGGTCATCTAAAGTGTCGGTAAGTTCTAAGTCTTCATTTATGGGAATACCTATATTTAAATTCAGCATTTGTTTGGCCAAGCTTAAATTGCTTTTTGCACTTCTTAGCTGGGTTTGCATTTCTAGAAGCGTAATCTGTAGCTGCTCTACGGACTCTTCCTCTACCAATCCATTTTCGTAGATTTTTTCGGTTTCAGCAAGGTTGTCTTTTATGTGGGCTATGTTTTTTTCGAAAATGTCTGTCAGCTCTTTTGCTAGCAATGCACTTCCGTAGGCATAGGTAACACTGGTTTCTATCTCTACCGCAGCTTTTTGCGCATTGTTATCGGTATAGTCTAAGAAAACCTTGGCGGCTTGTAGACCTACTAAATAACTCCCATCGAAAATCATTTGTGTAAGTGTTACGTTGGCCGATGCCGATTGTTTGGTTCCAAAGGTAAGCGGTATAAATTCATTTGCTCCTCCACCCATAAACTCTGCGGGTACTAAGGTAACGGGTTGTTTTATATTGTAGTTGTAGCTAGCATCTGCGTTGATTTGTGGTAAGCCTTGTGCGGTGGTTTCCCATTTTTGCTTTAATGCTTTTGCCACTTCTTTTCTAGCATCTATTGCTTTGTGGCTGTTTTCCAGAGCATAAGTAATAGCTTCCTCCAAACTTAATTGGCTAGGAATTTCCTCGTTTGTTTGGGAATACCCAAAGGAGATGCGGAATATTAGCACTATAAAAATATAGAAAGCTTTGCGGTGCAACATAGATACTCTTCTTAGAGGATGGTTATAAAAAATTATAATAAATGCCAAAGATAAGTAGACGCCCTTTAAGAGCAAGGGTTGTTATGAGATATTCTTGTTCAGTATATTAGAGTACTAACACCTAACCAATATACACCTCTAATTCTAAATCTAATCTTCGAGTGTTTAGAGCATAAGTGTTATAAGCGAATTTATTCCATTAAACAAAACGAAGGTGATTATCCTTAGTGCTAATTAATACACTAATGAACTTGGTAGCATTGTAGCCAATGGTTAAAAATGTGTATATTGAGCTCTGAAATAAATATGAAATGAAAAGATAAAATAGACAACATATAAAATATTAGCGTTTCGCTTAAAAATCCCGCTCCTGAAAGGTCGAAATTTTCAATAGCACAGGGAAGTAAAAGTGGAAACGCCTACGGTATGCGTGGGCGTTCCTTTTTGCTTTGTGCTATCGGTATTCGACCACCGCAGGAACAAGCATTGGGAATTAGCTCACGCTCTCTATTTCTAATACCGTAGTAAATGACCAGGCAATTCGAGTACGAAAAACAGACTTTCCAAGAAGAATGTGTTCAAAGCATCCTTCGCATTTTTGGAGGCTTGCATCAAAATCAAGCTTTTGAGAAAGTGATGCGAACACACCACCAAGAGAATAACTATCCCTTTCCGGTTTTTACAGAAAATAAAAACATCGATATTATGATGGAAACGGGAACTGGAAAAACCTTTACGTTTATTCAAACTATGTTGGAGTTGTGTAAACAGTATGGATATAAAAAGTTTATTATCCTGATTCCTACTACAATAATAGGCGATCTCATCGTCTTGATTTTAGTAAGTTTAAAAATCACTTTGCTGGCTTCGATAACTTTTATCTGCGATTTAGAGAATTACTTAATCTCAAACAATCAAAGCGCATGATAATTATATTCCCGATAGACGACTTCCTATTTGAATTATTTCCAGTTGAGAAGAATAATCTTGAAAAACTTAAGGATTTTTTGAATAAGTTTTATACAGAAGGTCCATTTGAACCTAAGATTGAAATATCGGATAAGCTTGTGAAGATTCAAATTGACACCCAGAGGATTAAAGAAGATAAAAGAGCTTACAATAATTTGGTTGCTTTGTGTGAAAGAGGTGACTACGAAAAGGCAAAGCCAATAGCTCTAGAATTAATTGATAAATCTCCGAATATTTCTGAATACCACAGAATTCTTGGTCAGATTCATTCCGATGAGGGAGATCAAGAAGAGGCTATTAATTATCTTATTGATGCTCTTAGATGGAATCCTAAAAACGAATGGGCATTACTTATGATGGGTAATATTTTTGCAAAATTCAAAAAGGATATTGATACTGCATTAACCTACTACGACCAAGTTATAAAGGTTAATCCTAATGGATATATCGCTCTTAATAATATAGGTGCCAACCTAATGAAGTTAGGACAAACGGACGAAGCTATAAAATACTTTAATAAGGCTATTTTAATTAAGCCTGATTACCCAAATAGCCATCACGCTTTAGCATTAGTGAGTGAGATTAAAGAGGATACTGAAGGAGCTTTAAAGCATGCTTTAAATGCACTTAAATCAAATTCCAAAAAGGATGGGCTATATGGTAGTAGTTTCAAATTAGCTATAGAGTCTGCACAAAAATTAACCCAGAATATCGATGGCAAAACAATAGTTGAAGATTTTGCTAAGCAGTTAGAAAATCAATGTGGAAAACTAATTAAGGTTGAAGTAGATGAAGAGATTTCTACGGCTGCAAAGATTGAATTTGCTGAAAATTATGATCGAGAGTTTCATTTAGTAAAATATAAATCATCTTATCCTGCGGTAGAACATTTAGTAATGCATGAATTGATGCATTTAGAATTAGTGATTGAAGCTAGAAGTATAGAGGAAAACCAACTTTTTATTACAAATCAATCCTTAAGACTCAATTTCTTTAATTCCTTGCAGAAATTTACTCGTAAGCTAAATAAAAATGGAGTTGCTGAAGATGCTATTCAAAACTACTTGCAAGCGTTATTTGATGGTATCAATCTTCAAGTTTATAATACCCCCATAGATTTGTTTATTGAGGATAGAATTTATAATCGTTTTCCTGCATTACGTCCATTTCAGTTCCTCTCATTGTTAGCAATGATACAGGAAGGTATTGAGGCAACTACAAAGTCAGTAGTTGTAAAAAACTCTCCATCAGTAATTCTTTCTAAGTCTAAGGTTTTTAACCTTATAAATGCGCTTCATTTCAAGGAGTTATACGATGTTGATTTGTTGGATGAGCATAAGCCTACAAGATTGGAACTCAATCAAGCAAACGATCTTTATAAAGAGTTTAAGGAGTATCGAATGGATAAGAAGCCTGGAGAAGAATACGAACTAGTTAAACATTGGGCTGAAGACTTAAAATTAGACTCCTATTTTGAATTAATACCTGAGACTGAAAGTAAACGCAGAACAATTGATGATGTGCTTTCTGAAATAGAGTCAGATCCATATGGGATAGATATAAAAGACTCTTCCAAAGATCGTAAAATGAAGAAATTTATAGAAAATTACTCGGAAAAAGAATTGAATATCGCTGTTGCTATGTATATGGTAGGAGCAATAGAGTATTTTACTCCTATATCAAAACCGAAGGTTAAAGAATTGGCTTTTGAATTCGCTACACTTGGAATGTCAGGAATAGATCCTGAAAAAGATGGCTACTCTATACCATCCATCAAAAACAAAACCTTTACAGGCTACCAGGCTTTGGCTTATTATTATGTGAGTTGGGCTATTGCAATACCTGAGATGCTCGCTCAACTACAGATGCCGTTTGATAAAGAATATGAACTGGCTAAACAATTGACACAATTATAGGATATGAGCGAAATTAAAAATATAACAGATAAATTGATTGAATTTCGAAATGAGCGAGATTGGGCGCAATTTCATAATGCAAAGGACTTAGCATTAGCTTTAAGCATAGAAGCAGCAGAGTTAAATGAACTCTTTTTATGGAAAAAGGCAGAAGAAGCAGATGTAAGTAAAATAAAAGATGAATTAGCAGATGTATTTGCTTATGCATTTCAATTAGCAGCTAAGTATGACTTTGATGTACAGGAAATTGTAGAGTCAAAAATGGCTAAGAATGCTTTAAAATATCCAATCCAAAAAGCAAGGGGAAGTGCAGAAAAGTATACAGATTTATGAACATTCAGGATCAAGTAAAAGTTAATCATTATGATTTCGATCAAGGTGTCTTTGATAAAATAGAACAAAACACATATAAAAAGGACTTATGGCCAGTGGTCTATATATTGAGTGATAACAAAAATCGTGAAGCCTATATTGGGGAAACTGCTGATACTTTTTCACGAATGGCCGCCCATTTAAAACATAAAAAGAAAAGTAAGCTTACACTAGTACATTTTATCAGCAGTAAATTTTTCAATAAATCTGCAACATTAGATATTGAGTCTAATTTAATAAAGTATATGGCAGGAGATGGTAAGTTTACTTTGCAAAATGGAAATCTAGGGTTAGCAAATCATAATTACTATCAAAAAGAGGAGTTGTATTGGGGTGCTTTTGAAAGTGTTTGGAGCACTCTTCGTGCAAATGGTCTTACTACACATTCTTTAGAGCATATAGATAACTCAGATTTATTCAAGTACTCTCCGTATAAAAGTTTGTCTAAAGATCAAATCCAAGGGCTAAGATCCATAATCAACACTTTGTTAGATGATACTTCAAAAACTGTACTTGTAGAAGGTGGAGCAGGAACAGGGAAAACTATTCTTGCTATTTTCTTATTTAAGTTGCTTAATACGGATCTTGAAGATTTTAATTTCGGCGAATTTGGAGATGAGGAATCAGATTTTATTACGCTCATTCAACAGCTAAAAGAAAAGTATCCGAAACCTAAAATGGGATTGGTAATTCCAATGACTTCATTTAGAGCAACGATTAAAAACGTTTTTAGAAATATTAAAGGACTAGGAACTAATATGGTAATCGGTCCCTCTTCCATAGCAAAAGAAAAATATGATATTTTAATTATCGATGAAGCACATAGGCTTCGTAGGAGGGTTAATCTTGGAGGTTATTTTAGACAGTTTGATATAAATTCTGAAAGCTTAGGATTAGATAAAAGCACAACTTCTGAGTTGGATTGGATTAACTTACAATCAGAAAAAGCAATTCTTTTTTATGACGAATTTCAAAGTATTAAACCATCCGATGTTAGACCAGAAGAGTTTGCAAAGCTAAAGCAAAAAACAAATACTAAGAATATTCAGTTAAAAACCCAATTTAGAGTAAAGGGTGGGAATGAGTATGTGAGATTTTTAGACAAGATTTTAAATAATAAATTAGAAAACAATCAAGATGTTATCTCATTTATAGATTATGATGTCTTACTTTTTGACTCGTTAAAAACTATGAGAGATAAGATAAAAGAACAAGACCAAAAATATGGGTTGTCTCGATTGGTGGCTGGATACTCTTGGCCTTGGAAGTCTAAGTCTAATCCAGAAGAGTATGATATATTTATTGAGGACTTACAACTAAGATGGAATAGCACGGGAACAGACTGGGTAAATTCGCCAAATGCAATTAATGAAGTTGGATGTATTCATACTACCCAAGGGTATGATTTGAATTATACAGGAGTTATTTTTGGACACGAGATTGATTTTGATAAAACTCAAAATAGGATTGTTGTAAATAGCGATGAGTATCATGATAGAAGTGGTAAAAGTTCTTTAGAAGATCCTCAAGAACTTCATGATTATATAATAAATATATATCAGACTATCGCTTTGCGCGGTATAAGAGGAACTTATATTTATGTGTGTAATAAAAACTTAAGGGATTATTTCTCTCAATTCATTCCTGTCTTTAAGGAGGAGAGTATAGAAAAGGAAATAACTTTATTAATTGAAGAAGAAAGATTTGAAAATAGTGTTCCAATTTATGACTTAAAAATAGCTGCAGGTGATTTTAGTGAGCAACAACAAGCCGATAATCTTCAATATATTCAGTTGCCTGACCATATTCAATATTCCGACGATTTATTTGCATGCCAAATTGTGGGGGAGTCTATGAATAAAGTAATTCCAAATGGATCTATCTGTTTATTTAAAAAAGACAAAGGAGGCTCGCGTAATGGGAAAATAGTACTTGTATCCTCTACAGCAATTCAAGAATCTGATTTTGGTTCAAATTATACCATAAAAGAATATAGCAGCAAAAAAACTATTACTGAAACTGGTTGGAAACATAAAAGTATCCAGCTGATACCACTTTCATATGAAGAGAACTATGAAGTTATTCACCTAGAAAAAGAGGAGCTTTTTGATTTTAAGGTTATTGGTGTCTTTGAGTGTGTTCTAATTTAAAAATGGAAAAGTCTTTATCGACGGCTGGACTGCAAGCTTAAACGCAACCCTGCAGCATTAAAAGGAAGGTGTGAAGATGGTGTTTTAAAGATTATCTCAACTTCAAACATTTTCATATTGTTCCACATAATCTAATAGTCAATCTTAATTATAGGACAATATTAATTAGAGGATTTCTGTAACTCTATATCTGATTTGCGGATATCTAGAGCTTAAGTACTTCTAATAAATGCTTATCAATAAACAAAATGAGGCGATAGGAAGAATATATTGTTAAATGGACTCTAAAGATTAAAGCATATAGTATTTTTGTCAAAAATTGAATGTATGCAGTATTTA
>DATGMW010000154.1:0-2000 GCA_035307105.1 Flavobacteriaceae bacterium | reverse complement strand
TTAGATTATCCAGAGCGTTGGAACACGCCTTATTTTCTAATCGCTGGCGACTTTAATACCAGTGAAACCGATGTTGTATGGGTACCATTCTATAATAAAGGATTTAAAAGTGCAGTGCAAAATACTAAGACAACCCTTAAGTGGAAGTGTAGTGAAGGCGTTTATCTAAATCATCCTATCGATAATATATACTATACTTCTCAAGTTAAATTACACCAAGCAAGTAGCGTAGACTTTGTAGGTTCTTGTGAGAATCTAGATCATGCTCGGGGTATATCCGATCATTTACCTGTGTATATGGAGTTTTCATTGGAGTAGAGGGTACATGCTAAAGTAATGAAACTAAGAGGTCCTCATTTCGTAACAATGGCATAGTCAGGCGATACGCGTTAGTGGGCGGTTGTGAAAGTCAACTCGTTGTTCTTTAGGAGTATATACTGGTTTTTGCAAAGCAAAAACCAGTTAGTTTAGTTTAGCTATATGCTAAACTAAACCATTCAGAAGCTTGCTTTTGAACGCTCATCTGCTATTTGTCCTAGAGAAGCACTACCTTATTTAGAAACAGCTTGCTAACTTATAGATACTACTTACTATTAGTCACTTAGCGCTAACTCTTCTATAGGTTTTGTAAGTTGATTTTACATCCGTATTCTATTATTACCCATTTACCAATGGAATTATGTATTTTTGTGCTTGTTTTAAAATCAAGCGATGAAAGAAGAATTAGTTGTTCTAGTGAACGATAAGGATGAGAAAGTTGGCTTAATGCCAAAACTGGAAGCACATGAGAAAGGTAAATTACATAGAGCTTTTTCCGTATTTATATTTAATGACGAAGGGCAAATGCTCTTACAGCAACGTGCTTTACATAAATACCATACGCCAGGTAAATGGGCAAATACCTGTTGCAGTCATCAGCGAGACGGCGAATCATCTCTAGATGCTGGTAAACGTAGGCTAGAAGAGGAGATGGGGTTTGTGACAGATTTGAACTTCCGAAAAACATTTATTTACAAAGCTAGCTTCGATAATGGACTTACAGAGCACGAATTTGACCATATTATGGTCGGAAAGTACAACGAAGATCCTATAATAAATCCAGAGGAAGTAGCGGCTTTTAAATGGATGGATATATCGGATATTTTATTAGAGATAGAATTAGATCCAGAAAAATACACTGCTTGGTTTAAGATAATCATGTCCGAACATTTAGATGCAATAAAACCATGAGTTTAACCGTTTATAGAAAAGCCCATTTTAACGCTGCACACCGATTATACAGAAAGGATTGGACCGATGAGGAGAATTTTGCTTTTTTCGGGAAATGTAGCAATCCTAATTACCACGGCCATAATTACGAGTTGGAAGTGGGTGTTAGTGGAGAAATAGATAAGAAAACGGGTTTTTTAATGGATATGAATCTACTTCGCGACCTTATTAAAGAAGAGGTTGAAGAGGCTTTCGATCATAAAAACTTAAACCTAGAGGTTCCAGAGTTTAAAACGTTGAACCCAACCATGGAAAATATAGCGATGGTTATATGGGAGAAGCTTCGCAAGCGAATAGATGCAAAATATACAATCACAATTAAATTGTACGAAACACCTAGAAACTATGTGGTGTTTACCGGTAAATAATAGAGTAGATACAAAATATAAGTTTAATTTTATATCAGAAAGTTGTTGTTTTACTACTTGTAGAAACGAGTTATAAAAACTTTATGAATAACAGAAAAAAGACAGATAGTATAAAGTACCCATTGCGTTTTGCACCTATCCTGAAACAACGGGTATGGGGTGGTAAAAAATATATTCCTGAAGATAAGAATACAAAAGAACCAATAGGAGAAAGTTGGGAGATAAGCGGATTGGAAGAAAATGTATCTGTTGTATCTAACGGGCCTTTAGCTGGTACACCGTTGAATAGTCTGTTGGAAAAATACAAGGAAGATTTATTAGGCAAACACGTATATGAGGCGTTTGGTAACACATTCCCATTGT
>DATGMW010000153.1:0-2155 GCA_035307105.1 Flavobacteriaceae bacterium | reverse complement strand
TACTCTAGACATTCCTTCGTTTCGGAAGTTTCTAGAAAACTCATACACGCCATCAAATCCACCTACAATTAGTCGTTTTAAGTAAAGTTCATTCGCAATTCGCAAGTACAGTGGCATATCCAAGGTATTATGATGCGTAACGAATGGACGTGCTGCCGCTCCTCCAGGAATCGGTTGAAGTACTGGTGTATCAACTTCATAATATCCTTGGTCATTAAAGTAATCACGCATGGCTTGGAAAAGCTTGGTGCGTTTTATAAACACTTCTTTTACGTGTGGGTTTACTACCAAGTCTGCATAGCGCTGTCTGTAGCGTTGCTCTGGATCAGTAAAGCTATCGAACACATTTCCTTCACTATCTACTTTTGGTAAAGGAAGCGGACGGATAGCTTTGGAAAGGAGTTTGAAATCTTTTACCATAACGGTTTTTTCCCCTACTTGTGTGGTGAATAATTCCCCTTCTATCCCTATAAAGTCACCAATATCCAATAGCTTCTTATAGACCTCATTATACAAAGTTTTGTCTTCGCCTGTGCAAATTTCATCTCGGTTAAAGTATACTTGAATCCTTCCTTCAGAATCTTGTAACTCAGCAAAAGATGCCCTTCCTTGAATTCTTCTGGACATGAGCCTCCCTGCTAGGTGCACTTTCTTTCCTTCTTCGTATTCCTCTTTTATCGATTTAGAATTAGCATCTATATCAAAGGTTGCTGCTGGATACGGATCAATACCCATATCTCGTAGTTGCTGAAGTTTCTCTCTTCGTACTTGTTGTTGTTCGGAAAGTTGCATAAAAATAAGTTCTAAATATAACTTGCAAATATAATCACATTTGTACTTATAATCAATCTTATAAGCCCAAAGCTTTTTTTAAGTATTGCCGATGCTCCCTTACCCTATATTTAAATAAGAATACCCTTCGAAAAATGAATTTGATGGTCAGAAAAATATTCTAAACTTAGGAATGCTGACACTGAATAGTAGTTCTTTACTATTACTATCAGCAAAGGCTAGCTTTAATGCCAGGTTAATCCAAGGAATAAGCATAACGCTTTCCTGTTTATATGTTTTTATTTCCCGCTGATTTAGAAGGTTTTCATTAGTGTGACAATAAGCAGAGAAACAAATTAGGAATAGAAGGTGGCTAGAAACCCGTTTTAATAAAGCTAAATATTTGTAAATTTGAAATAACATTATATAAATCAAAATACCATTTTATGAAACCTACGGATTTAATCAACATCAAAATCACCTATGGGTCTGAAAGAGCGCTTAACTACAGTTTGGCAATCGAAGAGCTGTTAGAGGATTGTTGTTCTATTGCCGAGAAAGGAAAGCCATCGGGTTTTAAACGACTGCAACGTGCAATTAAGAAATACCCAACAGTTCCAGAGTTTAAATACTTTCTGACGTATTGGTATTTGGTTAGAGATGAGGATGAGAAAGCTTTTAAATGGAATCAGAGAATTGTAAAGGCACATCCAGAATTTTTAATTGCACGAATAGATTTAGCCGATAAGTATTTACAGCGATTTATGCCCGAAAAAGTCGTGGAACTTTTTAATGAATCATTTGATTTGAAGCAACTGTTTCCAAAGCTTAAAGAAATTCATGTTGTGGATGCTTTGATGTTTTTGGATATCGCTTGTAAGTATTTTATCCAACTTAGGAATTTCGAGCGTGCAGAAATCTATTTGGAGCGTATGGTAGATCTCGATCCAAAGTCTCAACTAACACAGAATTGCATTAGTTTGCTGATGGTAGAACGTATTTTAAAAAGAAAGGAAGAAGAGGAGAGTATCTATTCTGTAGAAACAGTCTCTCCCCCCGAAACTTCTAAAACGACCCCGCCGGTTTTCACACATAAACAAATAGAACTTTTGTATGAAACCGATGAATTAGACCAAAGCGACCTGAATTACCTTTATGAGCTTCCAAGAGAAAGTCTGATAAAAGATTTGGAGATGGTCATTAAAGATGGATGGGAGCGATACTCCTACTTTTTATATGATAATGAAATTGAAGAAGAAAATACGTATTTCGTATTCCATGCAATAATGCTACTGGCTGCATTGAAAGCAACAGAAAGCTATCCAGTAATTCTTGAGTTTTTGTCGCAAAATGACGAGCTGATAGAATTTCATTTGGACTATTT
>DATGMW010000152.1:0-3627 GCA_035307105.1 Flavobacteriaceae bacterium | reverse complement strand
TTATCATATTTTCTTTAATACTATTCATAATATTAATTATTCCGAATATATTAAACAGAATAAAAATCCCCGGAATAATAGGGCTTATTATTGCCGGAATCATCATTGGTCCAAAAGGCTTAAACTTTTTTATAGAAGAGGATTCTTTTGTAGAGATTTTTTCCACCATTGGTTTGCTCTACATCATGTTTATTGCTGGGTTGGAACTAGACCTGAATCTATTTAAAGCCAATAGAAACAAAAGTATTGCCTTTGGGTTCTTAACCTTTATCATCCCCTTGGGGCTAGGCTTTCCTATATTCTATTACTTATTACACCCTATAGATCCTAATATTGACTTGAATGCAAGTTTGCTGATCGCCTCTATGTTTGCCACGCATACCCTACTCACCTATCCGATTGTGAGTAAACTAGGCATTTCAAAAAACCGAGCGGTAGCCATTACCGTCGGAGGTACGATTCTAACCGATACGGCAGTGCTCCTTTTATTAGCGGTGATTATTGGTTCTCATAATGGTAATTTAAGTCAGGAATTTTGGATCCAACTTATTATTTCCTTAATCCTTTTTTCTCTAGTAATGTTTGTAGTAATGCCACGCATTGCCAAGTGGTTCTTCCGTAAGCTAGAAAGTGAAAAACACTCCCACTTTATATTTGTTTTATCCGTAGTGTTCTTCGCCTCTTTCTTGGCAGAAGTTGCAGGGCTTGAGTCTATCATCGGTGCTTTCTTTGCTGGACTTGCTCTGAATAAACTGATCCCAGCTTCTTCGGCACTCATGAACCGTATTGAGTTTATAGGAAACTCGCTTTTTATTCCTTTCTTCCTGATTAGTGTAGGGATGAAGGTAGATTTGGCGGTTATTTTCGAAGGACCAACGGCATTGATTATCGCAGCAGTTCTAACAGTAGTAGCACTTGCAGGAAAGTGGCTAGCTGCTTGGGCCACACAGCTTATATTTAAATTTACTAAAACCGATCGTCAACTGATTTTCGGATTGAGCAGTGCGCATGCCGCAGCAACACTAGCGGTAATCATGGTTGGAGTAAACGAAGGTATTTTGGACGACAATGTACTTAACGGAACCATTATCCTGATTCTCGTAACTTGTATTGTCGCATCATTTGCTACCGAAAAAGCAGCAGTAAAAGCTGTTTTAGAAGGCGACCAAGCACTTCCAGATGAGGACGGTGATAAACATAAAGACGAGCAGATTTTAATACCGATTGCCAACCCGAAAAACATGAGTAAGGTTCTGGAGTTCGCTATTTTAATCAAAGACAAAAAATCAAAAAATCCATTAGATATTTTAACGGTAGTTCCAAATGACACCGAAGCGGAAATCAATATTAAAAAAGCCAATGAAGGCTTAGAAGAGTTTATTAAAGATGCTACCGCATCGGACACCCAAGCCGATATTATTTCTACCATAGACCATAACCCAGGAAGTGGTATGGCACGAATGGCAAAAGAAACCATGGCTGATATTATACTGCTAGGATGGCCAAGAAGAATTGGGTTTATAGATAAGCTGATTGGTGAGAAGCTAGACCTAGTTCTTAAAACCGATAAATTGTTGTTTATCTGTGACTTCCATACCCCGATGATTGACAACAAAAAAATAGCGGTAGCAGTGCCACCATTTGCAGAGCTAGAAATGCGTTTTGAGCTTTGGGTAGATAAAGTAACCGAATTAGCTAAAGAGCTAAGCTTGCCACTTGTTTTCTACTGTAATGAAACAACAGAAAAGACGCTTCAAAAATTGGCAGATGATAAGGGAGTTGGTAAAAACACCAGCTTCGAACTATTGGATGACTGGAATGACTTCCTAATCCTATCGAGAAGTGTTGGTGAAGGTGACTTGTTTATACTAGTGTCTGCAAGAAGAGGTTCGGTATCCTATCTACACATCCAGGATAACCTACCAACTAGAATGGAGCGTTACTTCCAAAACAATAACAAGATTATTGTTTATCCGTAATCTGAATTGTTAGAATGAATATTATAAAGCCTTGATTAGAAAAAATCAAGGCTTTATAATTAAGTAAGACACTCCAAGTTTCGTTCCTGCTCCAAGGTACTTATTTACTGCTACTTACAAGTTCTCAGATTATTCAAAAGCAACAAAGGATTAATGTAAAGCACTAAGTTTATTGCAATTGAGTAGCTATTTATATTCTTAAGAAAAGAATCTAATATCTCTAAAATAAACACCTTTTACCAATAATAACCTTTTATTGAACTTATTGGAACTTAATCCTATTTCAGGTCTTTAACGACATTCCAATGGTCTTAACTATTTTAGTTTGTGTATTTAAGCTTTTAAACGACACAAAAAACACAAGATTTCAATTAAAATAATTCGAGATTAAATCTACTTTTCAATTCTAAAGATGAAATTTTGATAATTAAAATGACCGTTGCGCAGGACGTCGAGTGTTGACCGGGAGTGCTAGCGTTAAGAAATAAAATCTGTCAGCCGAGAGTATCCATCGAAGACGAAAAGCCAAATCTGACTTTTTATTTTAGCTAGCACTCACGAGCGTCGACCGATGGACAAGTTTGGTCTAGAGTTTTTTGTTACTTTTTTGGGCAATGCAAAAAAGTAAATAGAACAATTTAAACAAGATTCAAATTAGTAATATTTAATCTTCATAAGTCATGTCGCAGTGAGAAGGAGGAAGTCCCAATCCGCCTCGGCGGAGAGGATGCAGTATTAGAAGGTAAGATGTTAAGGTTTGTATACTATATTTTGTTTTATTACTTCCGAAGCATTAGAGTTTTCAGCATGCGAAACTTGAGTAAGGTATATCTTTATTATAGTAGATATAGGATATAAATTAACTTTGATCTACCTTATATTTTGCCTGCCCATCTATATAAAGTATTTTTTCTCCCTCTTGGAATTTATACTTTCCGTCTTCATAGACACCACTCTCTATTTTCTGTAATAGGATCGATTCTTTTTCGGTTGGCAAAAACAACTCTATAATGGTATTATCCTCACTATACAGAACAAAAGCAGCGTACACCGCCTCCGACTCTTCTGCTTGGATAGGCAATAAAGTTATACCTTCTTCGAAAATGCGAATACAATCACGACGTAACTGACTCCAAGTATATCCTGCCGATCCTTTACAACCATACCTATCCACATCGGCGCCAACAAGATCCACATCGGCTTTGCTTTCTCTAATTGCCCCTTCAATCATCTCCTCAGTTTTTGAATTCTGATTTTGACAAGCTACAAAAGCTAAGCTGCAGAATATCCCCAAAATAAATACCCTCATGATAATTCCTTTTAGTTTATGGTTAAAGCTAACAAAACAAGGTTCTACAATCCGATTATTTCCTGTAAATTATTCTTAAAAATACAATCTTGTTTATAAGAATACACCTCCTCCCCAGACAAAAAAAGTGTAGCGTAGCAAGATAAAAACACCATGAAAGCGCAGTATATATATATATATATAAGAAACAACACGAATTAAAAGCACACTCGCCCTAACGACCTGCCTTCTAAATTGAGGGGAATATCTAAATCGCACGGAAGGGGCAGCACACCTTAGAGAATCCTAGGGATAAATTCCCCATAATAATGCTTACTTTTGCAGCCTTCAAAAAAAGAA
>DATGMW010000151.1:0-38815 GCA_035307105.1 Flavobacteriaceae bacterium | reverse complement strand
ATGCAAGTAGATATTGGAGATTATGTGAAGAAAGGGCAATTGTTAGCTGTTTTAGAAGCACCAGAATTAAACCAACGATATGTGTCGGATAAATCTGAGGAGCAAAAAGTGTATAGCGATTATCAATATGCACAACAAAACTATGAGCGCTTAAAAGAAGCTTCGAAAACCGAAGGTGCCGTAGCAGCACTAGAATTGGATCGTGCAAAAAATGCAATGAATAGTGCAGAATCTGCTTATGAAGCATCGAAAGGACAAACTGGACATAGCGAGCAAATGCAAAGTTACTTGAGAATTGTTGCTCCATTTAATGGGGTAATTACAGAAAAAAATGTGTCGGAAGGAGCATTGGTGGGGCCAAGTTCTGGACAACCAATTTTTAGCTTGGCACAAGAAGACAAGCTTCGCTTAAAGATTGCTCTGCCTGAAAGACACGCTGCGTCGGTCAGAGATACTATGAAAGTAACGTTCACCGTAAACTCACAACCTGGCAAAAACTACGAAGCGACACTTTCTCGTTCTTCTAGGCTAATTAATCGCACCGATAGGTCCATGACCTTGGAGTTCGATATACCTAACTTAGAACAAGAACTCAATGGAGGGGAATATGCTCAAGTAAAATTAAATTTACAGCGAAATGCACCTACTTTTTGGGTTTCTGAAAATAATATTCTAAGAACCCAATCTGGAATGTTTGTGCTTACTCTAAACAATAATAGTATACGCAGAATTCCAGTAAAAGAGGGCATTCGCCTAGACGATAAAATAGAAGTGTTTGGCGACTTCAAGGAGTCTGACAATGTAATAATTAGGCCAACGGAGCGAATAAAAGAAGGTGAAATTAAATAAAATACCTGCTCTTAATACATAAAAAACTGCCGTATGTTCTACGGCAGTTTTTTATGTATTTAATTGGTGTAATTGCATTTAAAAGCTAAATTCTACTCCTAAATTAAGGCTATTTACAGTTATGTTGTCTTCATCGATACCTGTGTACGATAAAATAACAGCTGCGCCTCCAAAGTCATATCCTACTTTAGGTCGGTAGTAAATACCACCATCCAATCCAGAAGTTATACCCACTGCATAACCCAAATCTGCACCAAAAAACATAGCATTTTCTAACCCGAAGTTGATTCGTCCAGAAGCTGCTATAGGTAAATGCTGAATGTCATCTCCTTTAAATCCCTGATATTCTTTGGCGAAATGATGGGAGTAACCCACTAATGGTCCAACATATACCATATCCGCCACTTCAAAAAGATAAGCAGCATCTACAGATAGATTAAAACTTGAGTAGTCCTTTACATCTCCAAGAGGTAAACCAGCGCTTACGCCTAGTTTAATATCTTGATTAACCTGAGCGTTTACCGCTGGTGCTAAGAAAAGAATAGCAATAATGAATAATCCTAACTTTTTCATAATGTTGTTTTTAAATTCTTGGCTAAGATACATTAGTCCGTAAGGGATACTAGTATTTTATAAAAATCTTAAACCATAATTGCATTAAATTAACGCTTCATTAGGTTTTATAAGGACATACTCTTTCTATAACCATTATAATAACTGTTAATTATTAATACATAGCAGCGAGTTCTTAATTAGTTGTCTTATTCGAGTTTAAATACACGCTAACATGAAAGGTCTATATTGAAACCAAATTACGAATAGCAAAATATTATAGTTAATTAAATAAGATAAGTATTGAAATCTCTCAATAGCATTTATATATAACCTATAGTTACTATAGAAGAATAGCGGTAATGCTAAAGTTGCCCTAAGTTTAGTTTTATTAAAAAAGTATTTGCATATTTGGTAGTAATTCTAAAAAAAATATTAATATAAAAAAAATTACACTTATCTGTCAGTGCTATTTATGGTACTGATTGTGCAAATTGGTTTTGCTCAGCAAAAGTCGGTAACAGGAACTGTTACGGATTCGGATGGAGTGCCCTTACTTGGAGCTACGGTTCTAGTAGTAGGAACCTCTAACGGAACGAGTACCGATTTTGACGGAAACTATTCTATCTCAGTAACGGAAGGCAATGTATTAGAGTTTTCCTTTGTTGGATATGAAACAGAAAAACGTACGGTAGGCGCTTCGTCTACTTATAATGTAAGTTTACAACCAGCATCCTCTATTATGGATGAAGTGGTAATTGTAGGGTATGGAGTACAACGTAAATCAGAAGTTACTGGTGCCATTTCACAAGTAAAAGGGGATGCAGTACAAAACTTAGTTACGCCATCGTTCGAATCGCAATTAGCGGGTAGATCTTCTGGAGTCCAAATTACTGCACCCGGTGGGGTAATTGGAGAAGCACCAAGAGTGAATATTCGTGGAATTGCTTCTATTAACTCAGGAACAGGTCCGCTATATGTAGTAGACGGCGTACCGTATACATCTGCTGCACAAGGTGCAAATATGGCTGTAAACCCGTTATCCGATTTAAATCCTAACGATATCGAATCTTTCGAAGTTCTAAAGGATGGAGCTGCATCGGCTATTTATGGATCTCGTGCTGCAAATGGCGTTATTCTAATTACCACTAAGAAAGGACGTAGAAATTCCTTTGAAGTTAATTACTCTTCTTTAACAGGAATAGGTAGTCCAATGAACAAATACAAACTATTGGGTTCAGAAGATTTCGTAATGATTTCCAATGAGAAGACTTCTAATAGAGGCGCTGCGGATTGGGCAGCTGGGACAGATTTCGACACGGATTGGCAAGATTTAATCTTTAGAAACTCAGCTTTACAAATCGATCAGAACATCAGTGTATCCGGAGGAAGCGACAAGGCAACGTATTATTTATCTGTAGGATATAGTGAGCAAGAAGGAAACTCTATTGCTAACGATATGGAGAAGTATAATGTACGTGCTAGAGTAGAACAAGAATTTAATAGTTGGTTAAGTGCTGGTGCAACAGTAGCGGTAACGAGAAATAATGTTTCGGCGATGAACAAAGGAAATAACTCTTTGTCTGGCCACGTATTTAATGCTACCAAGCAGTTGCCAAATATTCCTGTATACGATCCAAATAATGACTCGGGATATAATATTACCTCTACAGGCCAAATAGGCAAATGGGATAACTTTGAAAACGTAGGCGCACAGTTGCCGAATATTATGTATGCCTTAGACCATAACTTCTATAAGTCTAAAAGCACAAGAAATGTGGTGAATATGTTTGCTAATGCAAAAATCATCGACGGGTTAACTTATCGTTTCCAAGTTGGTATAGATCATAGCAGCAATGGAGAGCGCATGTATTGGAACCCAATACATGGAGATGGTGCAGGACATAAAGGTTTATTACAGCAGTTTAATTTTGACAACGAGCTATGGAATATTCAAAATATAATAAGCTATGACAAATCCTTCAATGAAATTCATAACCTAGGTATTACCGCTGTAGCTGAATTCCAAGATCAAACAGACGGATATTTCTATGCAACAGGTAGAGATTTAGCAAGTGATTATTTTAACAACCAAATTATCACGGATGCTTTTGGTGTTCAGGAAATAGGAGGATATAAAGAGTCGCAAGGTATAAAGTCTTTTATTGGTCGTGCAACGTATAACTACGATCAACGATACTTCCTACAAGCTTCTATTCGTCGCGATGGAATATCAAACTTAGATCCAGACAATAGGTGGGATAACTTTTTAGGAGTTTCTGCCGGATGGACCATATCAAATGAAGAGTTTTGGAATGAGGGTGGTGCTGTTACCGACTTAAAGCTTCGTGGATCCTACGCGCAAACTGGTAACACCAACATCGGTGCTTATCCGTACATGGGAATTTATGGATTAAATAAATACGGAGATGATACTGGATATGGTTACACACAGTTTGGTAACAACAACTTGGTTTGGGAGTCTACCAACAAAATGAACCTTGGATTGGACTTCGGTTTATTGAATAACAGAATTTTCATGTCTGCAGAGTATTTCAAGAATGAGACAAAGGATATGATTATTAATAAGTCTACCGCACCATCCTTAGGTGTTCCTGGGAACATTCTAAAGATCAACGCAGGAGATATGAGTAACTCTGGCTTTGAGTTTAGTGTAGATGCAACCGTTGTAAATAACGAGAATTTCCGTTGGGATACTGGAGCAAACATCAGCTTTAGTAAAAACGAGGTTTCTAACCTACCTGATGGCGCTGATATTTTCCCTGAATACTCTTCCAATGCTTCCATAAACGGAAATATTATCATCCGTGATGGAGAGGCAATCAATGCTTTATATGGATATGAGTATTGGGGCGTAAACCCAGCCAATGGAGCACCTGTTTATTATAAAGCAGATGGTTCCTTAGTACAAGTAGATTACACAACAGGAAGCTATTATGTATTTGATGAGTCAAACCCTGGAGATATGTCACAAGCTAGCTCATTGAGCAGTAATGAGGACAGAAAAGTATTAGGGCAAACTACACCAAAGTATTTTGGTGGATGGCACAATACCATGTCCTATAAGAACTTTGACCTTTCTTTCTTATTCCGTTTTAGTGGAGGTAATAAAATCTTTAACTACACACGTCGTGAGTTATTATCACAGACCTTCAACAACAACTTATCCGAAATAACAGGAAGATGGCAAGACCCTTCAAACCCTGGAGATGGTGTAACGCCAAAACTTTGGGCAAATGGAGATGGCGTGGTAAACAATAACGTTTTAAGCTCTCGATTTGTAGAAAAAGGAGACTTTATCTCTTTAGATAATATCACTTTAGGCTATAACTTTGACAGAGATTTAATGCAGAGTGTGAACATTGAAGCATTGCGAGTTTACATAGCGGCTCAGAACGTATTTATGATTACTAGCTATAAGGGAGTAGATCCAGAAATGATAACCTCTTATGGGGTAGATGCTTTTGGAACGCCAAAATCAAGAATATTCTCTTTAGGAGTTAATTTAAAACTTTAATAGGTACCTATTATGAAAAAAATATATAGAAATATAATAGCAGTCGTTTTTGCAGTTGCAGCGATTGGCTGCTCGGACGAAAACTTATTGGACAAGAACCCGTACAATAGCGTTCCGGAAACTGCGGCATTCGATAGCCCAGAAAACATTGCACTTAGTGTAAATGGTATGTACGAAGCTGCAGCTATTGGCTCCTATGCCGGTTCTGGTGGCCGAGGCTACCTTTGGGGCGCAGCATACATAGAACAGAATGACTGTAGAGGAGAGGATGTAGTAAATACGGCTTCCTTCTATCGAATAACATATCAGACAGACTATGATGCTACCACAGCAAACAACATGTATTATTGGCATGATGGTTATAACCTAATCAACAAAGCCAATATTGTTATAGAAGGAGTAACCCAAGCAATGGCAGATGGGATTATCTCAGAAACGGAAGGAAAAGATATAATCGGTCAAGCTCGATTCTTAAGAGGGATTACGCATTTTGAATTAAATGTTCAAATGGCAAGACCTTACAATCATACGCCAGATGCAAGTCACTTAGGAATTATCCTTAGAGACTATGCAATTAACGATGATGCTTCATTAGAACAAGGGGAGCTAGATGGTGCGCGTGCTACCGTTGACCAGGTATACAAACACGTACTAGACGACTTGAAATATGCTGAGGATAATGCTTCCAATGGATCCGTTGTATATGCTAGTAGTAATGCTGCTACCGCGTTTAAAACGCGCGTATATCAACACATGGGGAAATGGGATGAAATAATAAACTTAGTTGGCGATATAGAAGGTAAATATACTTTAACTCCTTCTCCTTCTGGTGTGTTTGATGATAACCACGGGAACTCGGAATCCATATTCTCCATAAACCAAACTGCTCAAGCTAATGCTGGTGTAAACGGTGCTTTAGGGTCGCAGTACGGAAGAAGACTTCTCGTTGCAATAAGCCCTATAATTTGGAATAATGCAGGCTGGCTAGCAGATGATAAACGTAGAGCGTATGGTAGCGACACGGATTTAGTAAGGGAAGTAGATGGCTCTCTATATACGAATAAGTATAGAGACCATAGTACCTACTCCGATTTAACTTCTATTATCCGTCATGCAGAAGTAAAGCTAAATATAGCGGAAGCATATGCTAGAGAGGATAATTTAACGGAAGCACTTTCTAGATTGAACGAAGTACGAGATAGAGCGCTTGCCGATCCTACAACGCAATCGTATCAACTAAGTGATTTCCCTTCTAAGAAAGAACTTCTAGAAGCAATCATCTTAGAGCGCAGAATTGAGTTTTTAATGGAAGGAAAGCGCTGGGGCGATATCCACCGTTTACAAGGCGATGAATTTGTGCCTGTTTCGGGCATACCAGCGAAAGTAGCAAACGGAGTTCCGGCACCAAATTTATATGATGCTGCTTCTGGTACTATGCCTCCTTTAGGGGAATCGGCGGTTCCTTATGCTGATTATCGTTTTATATGGCCAATTCCAATGTCGGAGACTAGTGTTAACCCAAATGCGGAACAAAACCCAGGATATTAATAAGAGGTGAAAATTAATATAGTAAATTTATCGGGCCTGTTACAATCACTTGTAACAGGCCCGATTATTTTAGCAATACTTTTCAATCCAATGAAATTATATTGATTTTAATAAAAGCCATTATTTTATAAAAATCTATCTTGATAATTTACATCAGGAATACTGCAAACGTCTTGCTTTCCAAACCATTTATACCTTCGTTTAGCAACGAATTTATATAAACCATCCCGAATAAATTTGGGCCACCAAATAAACAAGTAATAGAGTAGAGGCCATGCGCTCGGCAGTTCTTTTGCCACATGCAGTGCGGCAGTAGACCCATCTAATACTGCTTCATTCTTTATCAATACGATGCTATGTAATTCTGTGATGTACTCTTGGTTATCCACTAGAAGTTCTTTAGCTATATCACTTTGTAGCGCAGCGAATACAAACTTTGCATTTTTATCTCGACGTAAAACAAATTGTACGCTTGCATTACATAAATTGCAAACGCCATCAAACAGTAAAATTTGTTTCTCGTTTATCATGTGTTAATACACCTTTTCTAATTCCGTAATATCTATTTTCGTGGTAAACATTCCATAATTCACTACAGCTTTTCCTCTTTCTAATTTATCTATGGTGCCCACAGCGGTACCATCTACAATCCGAACTCTATCTCCTAAAATAAGCTTTACTTTTGGTCTTAACGCCTCTTCTTTTTTCTCTAGTACCTCTCTTTCTTTCTTTTTCTTTCGAATACTTTCTAACTTCTTCTCCACTTCTCTCTCTACTTTTCTCTCAGCTGCTTCTTGTTTTCTCTTTTGTTTTAATGCCATTCGTTTTCTTTTGCTATTCTCTAAGAGTACGAGTTTCAGCAATTCTTCGTCTAATTGTTTTTTACGTTTGTTGTAAAAATAATCCTCTGCTATTTTATCAAAGCGTTTTCCAAGAGAGACATACTTTTGATTGGAGTCATACAATTCCTGGTAGCTTTCCAGTTTCTCCTGAACACGTAGGTTTGTATCTGCCAAGCTTTCGCTTTCTTTCGCTGCTTTTTGTTCTTGTGTTTTTAGATTTTCAGAGGTTTTTCGCAAATCATGTCGCTCTCTTTGTAGGTTTGCAATACTGCGATCGTAGCGTATTTTATCGCGTTCTACTTTTTTCTTCGCCCGATTTATCAATCGAAAAGGAATACCGTTCTTTTGAGCCACCTCAAATGTAAAAGAACTACCAGCCTCTCCTAAATGCAGTTTAAATAAAGGTTCCAAGGTTCTGTTATCAAATAACATATTGGCATTTATGGCATGTGGCAATTCGCTTGCAAAAATCTTAAGATTGGAGTAATGGGTGGTGATAATTCCATAAGATTGACGCTCATAAAACTCCTCTAAGAATACTTCAGCCAAAGCACCACCTAACTCAGGATCACTTCCCGTTCCAAACTCATCGATCAAGAACAGTGTATCCTTATCACATCGCCGTAAAAACTGATTCATCCTTTTCAAGCGATAACTATAGGTACTTAAGTGGTTTTCTATGGATTGGTTATCTCCAATATCGGTGAGAATATGTTTAAAGAAACTTATCTCACTCAATGGGTCTACCGGAATTAGCATACCGCTCTGCAGCATTACCTGCAATAATCCTACGGTTTTAAGGGTAATACTTTTCCCTCCCGCATTAGGACCAGAGATAACAATAATTCTCGTCTCCTTATTTAAGTGGATAGATTGGGGGTAGGTTTTCTTTTTAACCTTATTGTTACTTGCCAACAATAGCGGATGGTAAGCATTTTTTAAATTAACCTCTTTCTCTTCGCGTATAATTGGTAGATTTGCATCAATCGATAGTGCATATTTTGCCTTAGCATAAAGCACATCTATCTTTATTAAGTACTTCTGATAGGACTTTAGCAAGGAAGCATAAGGTCTTATGTACTCCGTTAGTTGTTTTAGAATACGCTTTTCTTCTAGGTCTTCTTCATATTCTAAATGGCTTAATTCTGTTGCATACTCGAACGTTTCTTGAGGTTCTATATAAACAATACTACCCGTTCTTGAAGTTCCTAGAACCGCTCCATGTATCTTCTTTCTGTGCATTGCCATTACCGCCAACACCCTTCTATTATCCACTACAGACTCTCTAATCTCATCTAAATATCCGGATTGTGAGTGCTGTGCCAAAGCGCGATTGAAGGTTGCACCTATTTGTCCTTTCACATGAACTAGCTTTCGCCGAATAATGGCCAATTCTTTAGAAGCATCCTCTTTAATCAATCCATATTTGTCGATTTTAGAGTGAATTTCTTGACTGATTAGCTGGGTATATTTTACTTTAGAGGACTGTTGTGAGAGGTGTTCATAGAACTCTTCATTTTTCTTTAGAAAAAATAATAAGTCAGCGGTGGTTTCACAGATGGTTAAGATTTTTCGGAAACCAGATATTTCAACACTACTGTTTTCTATCTGAAGTAATTGTAGCTCTTTATCTATAGCATCAAAACCATGGTTAGGAATAGGATTATCGCTACCAAAAGAGGCCGTAAATTCCTTTACACGATTGAGTTCTTTGCGGATTTTATGATGATTCCTAAAAGGCTTTAATTTATGTACACTAGAGGTGCCACTTTCGGTAATACAGCAATCTGCAATCTGCTGTAAAACAGTAGGAAATTCTAAATCTTTTAGTGTTATTGGATGTATTTGCGCCATGCGTTAAAGGAAAATATTTAGGCTGGTTTAGTCTCACGCAAAAATACAAATAATCCTAGATAAAATAGGGGAGTGGTTGGGGAAAGCTTGGTAATAGAAGAGAAGTCAGTTTTACTCTTCGTCTACTATACTTTCTTCAGAAGCATTGCAACTAAATCTAAGCAATAGAAAATTGACTAAAATAAGCGAACCTATTATGATAGCTATAAGTTTCATAGAAGTTTGGTTTTTGGTTAGTTTCTATGATATAGATGAGCTAACAAATAAAAGGTTGCGCTAAAAGCTTATATAAATGGGTAATTAAAAGGAAAACTCCTACACCTCCACTTAATGCACACGCTTAACTTATGATTTACAGGCAATTAGCCTAGTATATTTTACAGTTTATATTTAAAATAAAATGCTATAAAATTGAAAAGCATCCTGCAAAATGAGTGCTTGTAGGATGCTTTTCAATTATACCATGGTTTGATAACGATTAAATTTATTCAATAGTTGCAATAATATCCAGCGAGTTTAAGATTAGATTCTCAACCGCTGCTACATTATCTTCGCTAAATGTACCTGCTGCACGATTGGCAATAATAGCATTCAAGGATAGAGCGCGGTGTCCTAATAAACTAGAAAGAAAGTATATTGCCGATGTTTCCATTTCTAAATTCGTGATAGAAACATTTCTATATCTAAAGCTTTGCAATTTTTCATGGAAATCCTCTTGCGGAAGTTGTAAACGTAAAACTCGTCCTTGTGGTCCATAAAAACCAACGTTAGTTAAGGTACAGCCTAAGGTATATTCATGCTTCTGGAACAGCGCAACCAAGTCTTTATCTGCTTCTATCCAATAGGGGCTAGAGTTTCGAATATCCCATTCGCAATGTTCTTTAAATTTCTCAGCAAAGGTGGTGTCTAAAAAATGACTTTCTCTATAAAAATAAGGTAGATTGTCTAGTCCTATGGCATAAGCACTAGCCAGCAAGCTATCAACAGGAGTTTCTTCCTGTAAAGCTCCGGAGGTTCCCAAACGAATTATTTTCAGAGAGGTTAAGTCTTCTTTTACAGTTCTTGTAGCAAAGTCGATGTTTACTAAAGCATCGAGTTCATTAATAACAATATCTATATTGTCTGGTCCGATTCCAGTAGATACCACAGAAATCCGTTTTCCTTTGTAAGTTCCGGTATGGGTTACAAACTCTCGATGTTCTACTTTACATTCAATCTCCTCAAAGTGTTTCGATACTTGAGAGACGCGCCCTGGGTCACCCACTGTAATTACTGTATTTGCTAACTGCGATGGTTTAAGGTCTAGGTGATAAATAGCACCTTCCTTGGTAATAATTAATTCTGATTCTGGTATTCTCATATACTATATCTTATCCGCCTACTCGTTTTACTTGAAAGCCTTTTTCTTTTAAAAACGCCATTATTTCCTCACGGTAATCTCCTTGAATAATTATTTGGTCATTTTTATGACTTCCACCTACGCTTAGATGGTTTTTTAATTGTTTTGTTAGCTCTCTAAAATCCTCCTTTGCTCCAGTGTAGCCAACTATAATCGTATTTACCTTCCCTCTCCTTCTTTCAAACTTGCACTCTAAAGGAGCCTCTTGTAGCCAAAAGTCAGGTTTTTCTGTCTTTTCAGGCTCTTTGGCAACATGGTCTGGAAATAGATTTTGTAACTGATCTTTTAAGTCCATTATTATTTATCCTCTTTTATTAATCCTATTTCTACTAAACGTTGGTATAGAAAATCGCCTGCGGTTATATCCTCATAAGCTTTAGGATGGTCTTTGTCTATACACTCCTCAAGACAGTTTAAAGGCATATCGGCTCTAGGATGCATAAAGAATGGAATAGAGTATCTTGGTTTACTCCATTCTTCTTTTGGTGGATTCACCACTCGATGAATGGTAGAACGAAGCTTATTATTGGTATGTCTTTCTAGCATATCGCCAACATTGATCACCAATTCCTCTTCCGCTGGAATGGCATCAATCCATTCGCCGTCTTTACGCATTACTTGTAGACCACCGGTGGAAGCACCCATTAGCAAAGTGATTAGGTTTATGTCGCCATGCGCAGCAGCACGTTCCGCTCCATCTGGTTTTTGGGTAATAGGAGGGTAGTGGATAGGGCGTAAAATACTGCTTCCGTTTTGCACCCATTTATCAAAATAAGTTTCTTCTAAACCTAGGTGTAGTGCTAATGCACGGAGAATATACACTCCCGTTTTCTCAAGCATTCTATAGGCTTTCATCCCTGTAGGGTAAAATCCTGGTTGCTCTTTTACTTCTAGGTTTTTTGGGTATTCCTCTGGTAAGTCCTTTGTATCATCTGGTTCTTGTCCAAAATGCCAAAACTCTTTCAGATCTCCTTTTGTCTGTCCTTTAGCATGTTCTTTCCCAAAAGAAACATAACCTCGTTGTCCGCCTAATTCAGGTTTCTCGTAAGTCTTCTTAACTTCTTTAGGCAAATCAAAAAATCCTTTAACCTCTCGATATAAATCCTCTACTAGGTTATCATCTAGAAAGTGATTTTTTAGAGAAACGAATCCTATCTCCTCGTAAGCTTTTCCGAGTTCGTTAACAAAGCGTTCTTTTCTAGAGGGATCGTCCGACAAGAAATCGGATAAATCTACACTTGGGATATTATTCATAATATTCTATTTTATTTATACAAATATAAAAACATCTTGTTCCGTAAAACTAATAATTATATAGGGGACTTCCTCTTGGATATACCTATTTTTCATTAAGTTTGTTCGTCATATAACTTATTAAGTATGTCTCCAGAGATAACAACGAAAAGCATCTTCGATTATACTACGTATGCTTTAGATAATGAAACAAAACTAGCATTATACGAAAAAATGCTATTGCCAAGAATGATTGAAGAGCGTATGCTCATTCTATTACGTCAAGGTAGAATCTCTAAATGGTTTAGTGGCATCGGACAGGAGGCGATTTCTATTGGAATCACTGCTGCTCTACATGAAGATGAGTACATCCTACCAATGCATAGAAACTTAGGAGTATTTACTGCTAGAAACATTCCGCTACATAGATTGTTTGCGCAATGGCAAGGAAAAGCAAGTGGCTTTACTAAAGGTAGAGATAGAAGCTTTCACTTCGGCACGCAACAGTACCATATAGTAGGGATGATTTCGCATTTAGGCCCACAGTTTGGTGTAGCAGATGGTATTGCATTAGCAAACGTATTAAAAGGAAACAATAAACTGAGTGCTGTATTTAGCGGAGAAGGAGGGATGAGTGAAGGGGATATTCACGAATCGATGAACCTTGCATCCGTTTGGAATTTACCAGTACTATTTTGTGTGGAGAACAACGGGTATGGATTGTCTACTCCTACAAACGAGCAGTATGCTTGTGAGCATATTGCCGATCGTGGTAAAGGGTATGGAATGGAATCGCATATTATTGATGGAAATAATATTGTAGAAGTATATGGGAAAGTAAAGGAATTGGCAGAGAGTGTTCGAAAGAATCCTAGACCGATTCTCTTAGAGTTTAAGACTTTCCGAATGCGTGGACATGAAGAGGCTAGTGGTGTAAAATACGTGCCAAAAGAGCTTTTAGATACTTGGGCAGAGAAAGATCCATTAGTCAACTTTGAAACATATTTATTAGGAGAGGGAATCTTAACCCAAGAAGTGATTGAAAGAATGCAATCGGAAATTAAAGATAAAATCTCCGAGGGTTTAGATATTGCTTTCGAGGAGCCAGAGATCCAGTCTACACCTGAAAAAGAGTTAGAGGATGTGTTTAAATCTCACGAGCCTATAAAGATAGAACCTAGCGGAGAAAAAGAGAGCCAACGACTGATCGACGCTTTATCTCAAGGTTTAAAACAATCCATGGAACGCCATGATAACCTGGTTATTATGGGGCAAGATATTGCAGAATATGGAGGAGTATTTAAGGTGACCGAAGGATTTGTAGAGCAGTTTGGAAAAGATCGCGTTCGCAACACACCTATTTGTGAGTCTGCTGTTGTATCGGCTGCTATGGGACTATCTATAAATGGATATAAAGCGGTTATGGAAATGCAGTTTGCCGATTTTGTATCGTCTGGTTTCAACCCGATTGTAAATTACTTAGCAAAATCTCACTACCGCTGGGGCGAAAAAGCCGATGTGGTTATAAGAATGCCTTGTGGCGCAGGAGTTGGGGCAGGACCCTTCCACAGCCAAACCAACGAAGCTTGGTTTACACATACGCCAGGATTAAAAGTGGTTTATCCAGCATTCCCTTATGATGCCAAAGGATTACTAGCAGCAGCTATAGAAGATCCAAATCCGGTGATGTTCTTTGAGCACAAAGCACTTTATCGCAGCATTAGACAAGAAGTACCTGTAGACTATTACACCTTGCCGATTGGTAAGGCAGCTACTATTCGTGAGGGAAAAGAAATAAGCATTATTACCTATGGAGCTGGAGTGCATTGGGCACTAGAGGTATTGGATAATAATCCAGATATTTCTGCGGATTTAATCGATCTAAGAACGCTTAGCCCATTGGATACAGAAGCTCTGATAGCTTCGGTTAAGAAAACTGGCAAAGCAATTATTCTACAAGAAGACTCTGCTTTTGGTGGGATAGCCTCCGATATTTCTGCTTTGTTAACCGAAAATTGCTTTGAATATCTAGACGGTCCAGTTAAAAGAGTTTCTAGCATGGAAACACCTATACCATTTGCTGCCGATTTAGAGAAAACCTATTTAGCTAAAAACAGGTTTGAAGAAGCGCTAAAAACGTTATTAGCGTATTAATAGTTTAGGTTATTTATGTTAAATTATAACCAATAAGGAAGGAAAGCTGTTTTAACTTATTATATTAGCCCTATAAAACAATAGTAATTTGAGCTATTATTGAGTTTAACTCAATAAATCAGTTATAAAAACTATAAAATCTAAACTTTAAAACCATTTATCTTATGAGAAAATTATTTTTAATGGGATTCTTGCTTTTTGCTATAGCGTCTTGTGCGCCTAGTAAAGTAGTACAAGATTCTCGAAAGGTAATTAAAGGCTATTGGAATCTAGATGAAATATCCTATAGTGAAAAAGGCACTTTCAACGTACAGTTATTTCATGATACCTCTACCGAATGCTTTGAAGGAAGTACTTGGCGATTTATCCCCAATAACAACACAGGGCTTTATAGCATAGAAAATGCTAGTTGTCCGGTAGGAGACAGAAACTTTGTATTCACCATTCAGGAAGTGGATAAAGCCACAGGGTTATACGATTTTCTATTAAAGCCTACCAACGCAAAAGGAAAATCTGAATCCAACATGGGATACCGTATAAACCTTCAGCAGTTAGACGATAATTCCATGCAATGGATGCAAACCGTTAGCCTTGAAGGAAAACCTTTTAATATATATATGAACTTTTCTAAAATATCGAATTAATGAAATCAATACTTAAAAAATTAAGCTTAGTAGCATTAGTGGTAATGCTAAGTATTCCATTTACTGGTTGTGAAGCGACTAGAAATGCAAACAATAAACAAAAAGGAGCTGTAATTGGCGCTACCGGTGGAGCAATTTTAGGAGCTGTACTAGGAAATAATCTTGGAAAAGGTGGAAATAGTGAGCTAGGAGCAGTTCTAGGTGGAGTTGTTGGTGGAGGTGCTGGTGTTCTTATAGGTGATCGCATGGACAAACAAGCACAAAGAATAGAAGAGGAAATACCTGGAGCAGAAGTAGAGAGAGTAGATGATGGAATTGTCGTAACCTTCGATGAAAATAGCGGTGTTCATTTTGATACAAATAAACACGATTTAAAAGCAGAATCCATTGTTACACTAGATAAGTTAGCAAAGGTATTAAATGAATACCCAGATACCGACGTTCTAGTTGTTGGACATACAGACAGTACAGGACCAAGAGCATTTAATATGACCCTATCTGAGCAAAGAGCTAGATCTGTAACAAACTACTTTACAAATACCAAAAATTTGAGTCACTCACGTTTTACAACAAAATGGTTCGGTCCAGATAATCCTATCGCCGATAACGGTACCGTAGAAGGTAGAGCTAAAAACAGACGTGTAAATGTGGTTATTGTTCCAAACAAGAAAATGGAAGAAGACGCAAAGCGCGAAGCTGGAGAATAATAAAAAGTTAAATATTTATACCGATAAAAATCCTGATATTTGTTATCAGGATTTTTTTTTAAATACAACTATGAGCGTACCAAATAGATTAGCTGTGAAGCTGAAAAATATTGCAGAAGTTAACGTAAAGAAAGGCCATCCGTGGATTTTCTCCAATAGTATAGAGAGGATAAATAAGGATGGAAAAGCGGGCGACATTGCCATACTTTTTGACCAAAGAAGAAACAAACCTTTTGCGATAGGGCTTTACGACCCTTATTCACCTATACGAATTAAGGTAATTCACCACCAAGGTCCTGCTAAAATAGATAGCTTATTTTTTGAAAATAAAATTCAGAAAGCTTTTTTACACCGAAAACCTTTGCTAGAAAAGGATGTAAATGCATATAGATTGCTTTTTGGTGAAAATGATGGTATGCCAGGACTAATCGTTGATATTTATAATAAGGTAGGGGTGATTAAAGTCTACTCAGCTATTTGGCTCCCTTATTTAGAAATGCTACTCGCACCAATTGTAAAAGCATCTGAAGTAGACTCATTAATCATACGTTGGAATAGAAAGCTTCAAACACTAGATAATTTACCGCATAAGGAAGGAGATGTGATATATGGTGATTTAAGCAGTTCACTAGTTACGTTCACCGAATACGGCGTGCATTTTGAAACAGATATAATCCTAGGACATAAAACTGGCTTCTTCTTAGATCACAGAGAAAATCGCCATAAAATTGGACAGATGGCAAAAGGAAAAACTGTTTTGGATGTCTTCTCTTATACGGGAGGTTTTTCCACACATGCTTTAGCTGGCGGTGCAACAGAAGTCACCAGCTTGGATATTAGTAAACAAGCTTTGGAACTGGCAGAACATAATGCAAGCTTAAATGCCCACTCAGGAATTCATGAGACTATAACCGGTGATGCTTTTGAGGAATTAGCACGTCTAATGCATCAGAAAAAGAAATACGATATCGTCATCATAGATCCACCATCTTTTGCGAAGAATGAAAAGGAGATATATGTGGCCAAGAAAAAATATGCGCAACTTGCTGAAATAGGGGTGGCACTTACAAGGAATGGAGGGACACTTCTATTAGCTTCCTGCTCCTCCAGAATTACCCAGGCGGAGTTTTTACAAATACATTCCGAAGTCTTTAAAAGTCTAAAAACGAACCATACTTTATTGGAAACCACTACGCATGCAATAGACCATCCAATAGGTTTTGAAGAAGGAGCTTATTTAAAATCCGCCTATTATAAAATTCGCTAGCCATTTCCATGACTAGCGAATTTGTTATTCTAGTAAAGAACGCTGTTTTTTTTAATTTAGTCGAGCGAACTTACCTTTTCTTTTCTTTAACTGTGTTTCTAACTCTCTGGTAACTTCATTTACCGATATTTCAAAATTGGAATTAGAGGCTTCCGTAAATAAAGTCTGTCCTGGTGTACCTAGTCGAACTTTACATATTTTCCCTTTGTCTACTTCTGAGCTATTTTGTAATCCAAAATAAACATCAGCGTTTACAACAAAATCATAGCGTTTAAAAAGCTTGTCTAACTTTGTAGAGGTATATATTTCTAGTTGGTCACTAGCGGTTACATTGTGATACTGAAAATTAATGTTCATAGAATAGGGGTATTAAATAGTTAGCATTTAATGAATTCTAAAGTTAGCAACTTTAATTTTGAAAGCAAATCAATTCAAGGATTAAATTATTCTAACACGATAAAATTCGATAAAATTAACATATATATAGTTTGCATTAGACTTTATAATATTGACTAATATTCGTAAATTGATTCTTTAACAACAGGAACAAACAACAACGATTTAGCTTAAAGAAAATTAATCTATTATGAGGAACATACTTTTGCCAACAGATTTTTCGGATAATTCATGGAATGCTATTATATATGCCATAGATTTATTTATAGAAGAAGGAGCGGTATTTCATTTACTTCATGCTTTTTCACCCTATATGGTAGCACCTTCTAGCCCTATGCAAGCACAGGTTATGGATGAAACCATATTTAGAGCAGCAGAAGAAAATAGCAAACGAGAATTAAGTAAATTCAAATCAAAAATAATATCCATCTACCCAGAAGCTAATGTCAAAGAATATGCGAAGTTTGATTTCTTTACAAATGCCATCTATCGTTTCCTAGAGGATCATAGTGTAAACTGTATTGTTCTCGGTACAAAAGGGGCTAGTGGTATAAAAGAAATTGTGATGGGAAGCAATACCTCAAGTTTGATTGGAAAGGTAAAAGCACCCATCTTGGCCATTCCAGAAAATACCGTGTATAAACCCGTAGAAAAAGTAGTGGTTGGTTCCGATTTGAATGTGGTTCCAACAGAAAAAGGGGTAGATCTGATAAAAAGATTGCTAGAGCTTACAGGTGCTAGTTTACATGTTCTTAATATTCAAAAATCGGAGCGAGACTTGACCATGCAAGAGAAAGATATTCAAGATGTATATCAAGTACTTCTGAAAAATCACGAAGTCATTTTCAAAACTTATGTAGATAAAAATGTAGAGTCCGGAATCAACCTATATATAGAGGAAATACAGGCCGATATGTTGTGTGTAATAGCTAGAAAGCACTCTTTCCTAGAACGTTTACTAGAAAGATCTAAATCTAAAGCCTTAACGAATCATACTAAAATTCCACTCTTAATACTAAATGAAGAGTCTCTTTAAGAGCTCATTTTTTCGCCAAAACATAAATCGCCAGCATCGCCAAGACCTGGGACAATATAGCCGTACTTATCTAATTTTTGATCGATGGTGCCAACCCACATCCTTGTGTTTGCTGGAAATTCGCTAGCTAAATAATCAATGCCTTCTTGTGCAGCAATAACAGAAACAATATGAATTTCTTTTGGAGTTCCTACTTTCTTTATTGCTTTATACACGTTTACAAAAGATTGTCCAGTAGCCAACATAGGATCTGCTAATACCAATATTTTTCCATCTATACTAGGGGAAGCCAAGTATTCGACCTTTATCTCAAACTTCTCATCCTGGTTTGGGTGATGTCTATAGGCAGAGATAAAAGAATTTTGTGCTTGATCAAAATAGTTAAGTAAACCCATGTGTAAAGGAATTCCAGCACGAAGAATGGAGCAAATTACCAGCTCATCTGATGGATGGTTAATAGTTGCAATGCCTAGTGGCGATTCTATCTCCTCAGGTTTATAATCTAGAGTTTTACTTAACTCATAACCTAAAATCTCACCAATACGCTCTATGTTTCTCCTAAAGCGCATGCTGTCCTTTTGAATGTTTACATCACGTAATTGAGCAACAAATTTATTGGCGATAGTATTTTGGTCGAGAAGATGAAATATTTCCATAAGAATCTAATTAATTTTGAGTTCGGATAAAAATACAAATAATAAGTTTTTTAAGCACGCATAAGTCAGGTTAAGACTTTATTCAAAATCTACTAATTCCATTAGGTTGGGTAGGGGAGTAACTTGTTCTGGCAGCATACCTTCTATTACTAGATCACCTATTCGTACACGCACTAATCGTAAGGTAGGAAAACCAACAGCAGCAGTCATTCTACGAACTTGTCGGTATTTTCCTTCTGTTAGCGTTACAGAAATCCAAGAAGTAGGTCCATGATGTTCTCCTCGTATGTTTTTACGGCGTGAGGGTAAATCTGGAAGGGATATTTTCTTGGCAACACAAGATTTTGATTCATAAGTGTTTCCATCACCAGTAAGCTCTAAACCATTCTGTAGATTTTCCAGAGCTTCCTCAGTAATAACACCATCTACTTGTGCATAGTACTCTTTTTCTATGGTAGAGCTATTGATAAAATGACTTAATTTACCATTTGAGGTGAGTAGAAGCAGACCTTCTGATGCTTCGTCTAAGCGGCCTATTGCCATAGTTCCTTCTGGAAAATCATAAATCTCTCCCAGAAGTTTTTTCTTGTATCCTTTAGGTTCATTAATATCAAATTGACTTAAATATCCATCTGGTTTATACAATAAAAAATGTTGTTCTTTTTCTTCCTGCATGACCGCAATATAACGCAAAACTTCTAGTTTTCCAATTAATAGAAAAATCTCCTGGAACATAAATATATCAAGCATAGTTCTTATTTAGATTGAATGTAAATAGTATCTTTAGATCCATAAATCAATAAGCGAGAAAAATGAATAAACCGAATATTCACCGAACTATAGTGAAGTTAAAAGCCAGAGAATATATTACTCCAAATTATGTAAGACTAACTTTTTCAGGGACAGATATTGAACCGTATGCTACATGTACTTTGGGTGTAAATAATAAAATATTTATTCCTCCTAATGGTGTAAATAAGGTAGTGTTTCCTGATAAGGATAGTGAAAATACAAGTTCTATAAAAGAGTTTGCTATTCGCAGAACCTATACACACGTTGGCGTCGATTTAGAAAAGCAAGAAATCTACATGGATTTTGTTGCACATGGCACGAAGGGACCTGCTTCAGACTTTGCAATAAATGCCGAGATAGGAGCTTCATTAGGAGTAGCGATGAAAATCCAAGAAATAGAATTAGCTCCAGAAGTTGAAAGGTATTGTTTGATAGGAGATGCTACAGCAATTCCAATTATCCGCGCTATTTTGAAAACTATAAAACCAAATGCTGAAGGAGTTGTATTCTTGGAAGTTCCAAGTGAGGAAGATCGACAAGAAATAGAAAAACCAGCAAATATATCTATTCATTGGATTGTTAATGAAAAACTAGGGGAAAACACTCTTTTAGCAGATACAGCAATTACTTATTTAAAGGATAGCAAAGTTTCTGAATCACGTTTTGCCTTTGTTGCGTGTGAATATAATAATGTTCAAAAAGCGAGGAATTATCTGAGAAAAGAAGCACAATGGAATAGGGAAGAGGTGTCGGCCTATTCTTATTGGAAATATGGTGTGGCAGAAACAAAATCTGAAACCGAACGCAGAGTGGAGAAAAATAGTATTTAATAGGTTAATATCAAGATATCTTGCATTGCGAATGGCATAGAATAGATAATCCCATCATAGAATTATATATGATGGGATTATTATTTAGTGTCCTTTACTTTTTTACAAAGAACTTCCTACTTCTTTTGCCATTATTTCTAAGGATTTAATTCCACCTCCAGATAAATACCATACATCTGGCGACAAGTAAACGATTTTCCCATTCTTATATGCTGCTGTTTGTTTTATCAAATTGTTCTCAATAGATTCTTTATGAATATCTTCATTGGTTATCGCAGCATTTCTGTCTAATACATAAAGTAGATCAGGATTGTGTTCTTGAATAAATTCCGTAGAGATGGAATTTCCGTGTCTAGATACTTCAAGATTTTCTACTACAGCAGGAATATTAAAAAAATCATGAACCAAACCAAATCGGGATCCTTTTCCGTACGCACTAAACTTTCCGTCGTTATACATTACAATAAGTCCACGCAGCGTATCGTTATCAATTTTATTTTTCTCATGCTCTAGGTTTTCATGAAGTTTGTTTAATCGATCGTTAGCTTGATCTTGTATTTGAAAAATTTTTCCAATCTGCTTAACGTTTTTATCTACCGAACCAATATAATCCTCATAATCTAATTCATAAATAATAGTAGGAGCGATAGCAGCAAACTCTTTATAATCGCTTACTTGACGTAAACCTATTATGATTAAGTCAGGCTCTAACTCATTTATTATTTGAAAGTTAGGCTCCATTAAATTCCCTACGTTTTTAATAGACGTGTCTTCTTTAAACTTATTTAAATACTTAGGCATGGTGTGCTTTGGTAATCCCACGAGAGATTTGCTTAAGCCTAATTCGTCAAAAGAGTCTAATGCTCCAAAATCAAATAGTATAACGCGTTCTGGATTTAAAGGTACACGCACTTCATCCATTTGATGTTTAATAAGTATGGAGTTATCTTCGGTTAATTCTAGCTTTGGCTTTTTAGCCATGTCATTGCAAGCTACAGTAAGTATAGCAAAAACTAGTAGATGGATAGTGGATATAATTCGCATAAGTCTCGGGTTTTAGTGTTTTATATTAGGTTTAATTATAGTATAAACATACTGGACGTCCGTTTCTTTGAATTACCTCGAAGTCCAGTCCAAATATATCTTTTAAAATATCTGGTTTTATGATCTCTTCGGTTGGTCCAAAGTATTGAATCATTCCATTCTTTAATGCTGCTATATAATCGGAGTAGTAAGCGGCAATATTTATATCGTGTACAATAATGATAACCGTTTTCCCGAATTCTTTAGCCAGTTGTTGCAAGGTTCTCATTATTTGCACGGAATGCTTCATGTCTAAGTTATTCAACGGCTCGTCTAGCAAAACGTATTCTGTATCTTGAGCTAAAACCATAGCTAAATAAGCTCTTTGTCTTTGACCACCGCTTAATTCATCGATATATTTATCTTCTATATCCTCTAGCTTCATAAAGTTTAAAGCGCGGTCTACCATACAGCAATCCTCGTCACACATACGTTTTCCTCGGTTGTATGGAAATCTACCAAAACAAACCAATTCTCGCACTTTTAATCGGATATGGGTATGGTTGGATTGTTTTAAGAAAGATAATCGCGTAGCAAACTCTTTGCTAGATATATCTGCGATGTCTTGATCCACTACGAAAACGCTTCCAGAGTCTTTGCTGAGCAATTTACTCACCACTCCTAAGAGAGTGCTTTTCCCTGTTCCATTCCCGCCGATCAACGAGGTTACTTTTCCTTTTGGAAAAGTAATCGATAGGTCTTCCAAAACTAGGAACTCTCCATATCGTTTATTGACTTTTTTTACAGAAATCATATTTTTCGACTTTTAAGTAGAAGAATTATAAAGTACAAACCTCCTACAAAGTTTATAAGTATACTGATTGTGGTTCCCATATTAAATAGGTGCTCCACTATAAATTGTCCGCCAATTATCAGTAAAACCCCCATTAAGCTTGCGCCTAATATGGTGTACTTGTGTTTATAAGACGGAATAAACTCATAGCTAAGATTGGCAATAAGAATTCCTAGAAAGGTTATAGGCCCAACTAATGCAGTAGAAATAGAAACCTGTACTGCAATAAGCAAAAGACTAATTCGAACCAAACGTTGGTAGTTAACACCTAAATTAATAGCGTGTTCTTTTCCTAGAGCTAAAACATCTAAATTATGTAGCAATCTACTGCCTACTATTAAGCTAATTACAAGTGTAATAGCAGAGATTCCTAACAATTCGGTGTTGACATTATTAAAACTAGCAAAGAGTGATTTTTGAATCACAGAGAATTCATTTGGGTCTATGATCATTTGCATGAAAGAAGTCATGCTTCCAAAAATAGAGCCTAATATCAAACCTACTAATAGTAAGAAGTATACATTGATATTTTCCTTCCTAAACATGGTGAAATATAGAATCAATGCAAAACCAAGCATCAGCACTACCGATAAGATGAAGTTATTATGAGAATGAATTACTTGGAAGCTAGCATCTCCATATAAAAACACAATAAAAGACTGGAATAGAATATATACCGATTCAAAACCCATTATAGACGGAGTAAGTATTCGGTTGTTTGTAATGGTTTGGAAAACCACCGATGAATACCCAACACTACATGCTATAAGTACCATAGCGGCCACTTTAATAGCGCGCCTAGGCAAAACATAGTCTGGTCTTGTTCCCATAAGAGTAAACATATAAACGAGTATAACAGCTATTGCGAGTAAAGCAAGGAAAATAATTCTTTTTTTAAGCATAGCGCATTCGTTTTCTGATGAATACTAAGAATGTGATTCCTCCTATAATTCCTATGGTTAAGCCGATAGGCACTTCATATGGGTAAATAATCAGTCTGCTTATAATATCACAAAACAACAAGAGGATAGCTCCAAGCAGAGCAGTTCTTGGTAAAGAACGTTTTAAATTGTCGCCATAAAATAAGCTCACAATATTGGGAACTATCAAGCCTAAAAAGGGAATGAAACCTGCAGTAATCATCACCGAACTTACTGTGAGAGAAACACATAATAGCCCGACTAGGACAATTAAATTGTAATTAATCCCTAAACTTTTTGCCATATCTTTTCCTAAACCTAAGGTCGTTAACTTATTGGCGTATAGATAAGTAAGCACTACAATGGGTAAACTGATGTAAATGAGTTCGTAATTTCCTTTCAATATTTTAGAAAAGTCACCGATCATCCAAGTTTCCATATTTTGGACGATATCATACTTATACGCAAAGAAAGTCCCTATTGCTGCCAATACATTACCGAACATAATTCCTAAAAGCGGTATGTATATTAAACTGCGATGTTGAATGCGTTGCAACATTTGCATAAATATGATGCTGGCTATTATTGTGAATAAAAATGCAAACCCCATTTGATAGGAACTCGCAGCACCTGGTAGCAGAATCATACTTATAAGGACACCAAGTTTAGCAGCATCTAGCGTACCAGCTGTAGTAGGGGATACAAACTTATTTAAAGAGATTTGTTGCATGATAAGACCACTAATACTTAAGCCTACACCTGCTAAAATTAAAGCTATGGTTCGTGGAATTCTGCTGATAAGAATTACAGATACTTCGGAATTCTCCCAATTTTTGAAGCTTAACCAACTGATTTGTTTAACGCCTATAGTCAAAGAAGCGACCACCAAAACGGCAAATAGTAAAACAAATAAGAAGGTTCGCAAAATATCTTTATTTAGACTCATTTTAATTAGGAATGGCAAATGTACTAACTAGAATGATTATAAACAAGAAAAGCTAACGGCATATATAAACTAGAAGCAGTCAGAGTAAGTGTTTTCGGGATAATAGGTTAATAGAAAGTATAAATAAAAAATCTAAAGGACTTATTTAGTGAACAATACAAAGTCAATAGTATAGAAGGATTGTGAAAATAGAGTTTTCGCTTATGCATTTTAACACCTTATAAATTTGAAGGTTTTGATATAAAAGAAATCATTTTACCTTAGACGCTTGATTTTTGTTAGATATAGGAAGTCATGGAATGTTATTGATGTAGAGCTCAGGCTAGGGGAGTAGAAGTCCGTGTAGAATGGTGCAACTTTATTAAAAATACTGGCTTTTTTTATTCACAAAATCATTTCTGTAATTTAAAAATGCTATGTTTTTATTGATTTAAAATCTTTCTGGAAAATTGTCTTTATATAAAGCAGCCGTTTTCTCTAAAAGCTCGATAAAATCATAGGTAGACATACTTATAAGGGTATCTATATCCTTTCTAGATTCACAGAACTCTAAAAAGTGAGGGATGTTTTCTGAAATTATCTTTAGTTCTCTGGAGTAATAAGAATTTGGCATTCGTTTTCTTAGATCTCGTCGTTTACCCTCCAGTTTTTCAAGAGCTATTCTTCGTTTTATCTTTTTTAACTCTCCTGAGAGTGCGGCAAACAAAAGTTCTGCAGGCGAGGAGGTGTAAGAACCTAACATGCGCTCCCCAACGGTCATATTATATGTTGGTACAGGAAATCCTAGATCTCCAGATGTAACTATAGGTTTTGTTTTAAGCATTTTCATATCTAAATCGAAGTTACCAGTTAGACTTCGATTGCTAAGTCGCACTTCTTCTAAATACTCTATATTGGCTTGTATGGGGAAAGTTATATAAGCATCATTTAAATGCATTTCTTCTACTACAATTTGACTTGGTTCAATTTGCATTGCAGAGGCTACCACAGTATCTCCTAAACGCAAAGCAAGTCTAAAATCCCCAAGAGAATCGCTTAAGATTCCTTTTTTAGACTGTTTATTATAAACATAAATACTCCCAAGATGCAGATTCTTGGATTCAACTAAAAGCTTTCCATCTATTTCTTGACGTGGGGTATCTTGACCATAAGAAATAGCAGGAAAAAGAAGTATGTAAAGGAGATAAATAAATCTATAATTTCGCATTTCGTGTCTATAAATAAAACTATCTAATGGCCAAAATGCTAATTTACATAAAACTATTAACGTATTTAACAAAGTCTATAGGTGAAAATAGATAATGATTCTTTTCGGAATAGAGTCTGAGTATAGTACGTACGAATTCCTTACTTATTATTCTCTTTTTATCCTATAATGTTTAAATAGTGTATCTTTAAATTAAGATAACTTACCAATCCATGCGCAAAATGAAAACATCAAACATCTTTTTTCTTATTTTAATTCTTTTCAATTGGATGGCTAACGCACAAGATGGAACTATTCTTGAAGAAGAAATAGAATTCCAAGATATATCTCCAAACAATCAGATAAAAGTAAACCTTGCTACTTTATTTTGGGGAACTGGCTCTCTTAATTATGAACGAAAAATTTCTTATCGATGGACAGTAGGACTTACAGCGAATTATAGACCCAAAGGTACAGCACCGTTTAAAAGCACGCTACAAAATATTTTTGGTGAGAAGAACAAAACCTACTTGGATAATGTTTTTGATATTGATCAGTTATCTTATGGAAATATATCCTTAAGTCCTGAAGTTAAAGTTTATCTCGGGAAAGCTGGAGCGTTTAAAGGTTTCTATATCGCTGGTTTTGTAAAGTATGAAGATATAGGCATCGATTATGATTATCCATTTGTATATGAGACGCAAGGACATTCCTTTGAAACAATATTACCTCTAAAAGGAGATTTAACTGCTTGGACAGGAGGAATTTATATTGGCCATCAGTGGCAACTAGGTGAAAATTGGTATATAGATTAGCAAATAATCGGCGGGAATTTTGGAGGCGGTTCTTTAAAGATTTCTGCATTTCGAACATTATCTCAATATGAACAAGAAAAAATAAAGTCTTTTGCAGAAGAAATCCAAGATCAATTTAGCGATGTAAATTATGAAGTTAATAACCAAGGCGCAAGAATCTGGGGAAATATTCCTTGGGCAGGATTACGAACAGATTTAAGCATAGGGTATGCATTTTAAGCTATAATCACAGTTAGTATCCACTTATTAGCGACCACCCATATTGAACTATAATTTATATTATGTTAAATAGAAGTTTATAGAGCGCCTATCAAACAATGTCTTCTACTACTTCAAAAAAATAGTAATTCTATTAAAATACTCTTTTAAGGATCTGTTGGATTATCCATAGTCAATCATACTTATCTATTCTACACTGCGCGCGTGAAATAACTCAATTTCCAAGATGCTTTAGTGAATGTAAAAGACGATTAAAACTCCTTCAGTTTCTTAATCAAGAATTTGCACCTATCTTTGCAGTCTAACGCATCAAAATAAAATAAACTTGGCTTTCGAAATCTTACCTACGTTAAAAAAATACTTTGGCTACGATACCTTTCGAGCCGATCAGGAAAATATTATTAAAGATGTTTTAGAAGCCAAGGATGCATTGGTAATAATGCCCACAGGTGGCGGAAAATCTTTATGTTATCAATTACCGGCAATTCATCTGCCCAAAACAACCTTGGTTGTTTCACCGCTTATAGCCCTCATGAAAGATCAAGTAGATTCTTTACGAGCAAATGGCATTTCTGCGGCTTATTACAATAGTACACAGACTGCAGAGGAACAAAATGCTATCGTGGAACGTGTGGTTAAAAAGGATATTAAGTTATTATATATTGCACCAGAAAGTTTAGGAAACATTCAATTTTTGTTGAATTACGAATATATAGATTGTATTGCAATCGACGAAGCACACTGTATTTCCTCGTGGGGGCATGACTTTAGACCCTCTTATCAAAACTTAGGATTTCTAAAAAAACAATTGCCAAATATTCCCATTATTGCACTTACTGCAACGGCCGATGCTGCTACGCGAGAAGATATTGTGGCGCAGCTCCATATTCCAAATGCAAAACGCTACCTCTCTTCTTTCGATAGAGCAAATATTTATATGGAGGTTCGTCCGTCGGATAAACGAGTCCAACAGATTATTAAATTTGTAAAAAAACGTCCTGATTATAGTGGAATTATTTATTGTTTAAGTCGAAAATCTACAGAGAATGTAGCTAAAAAGTTGGTAGATGCTGGTTTTTCAGCCGAAGCGTATCACGCTGGTTTACAGCCAGAAGATAGGGAAACCATTCAGGATAACTTTATTCAGGACAAAACAAAAATCATCTGTGCTACTACAGCTTTTGGAATGGGGATAGATAAGTCTAACATCCGATTTGTAATACACTTTAATATGCCCAAAAATATTGAAGGATATTATCAAGAAATCGGACGTGCAGGAAGAGATGGAACTGCTGCAGAAGCCCTCCTATTCTATAGTTATGCTGATATTATTCAGTTAGAGCGTTTTATGTTAGGAGCGGCAAATGAAGAAATGCAACGCTCTAAAATGGAACGCATGAAGCAGTTTGCCGAAGCCACTAGCTGCAGACGCCGAATACTCCTTAATTACTTTGGAGAAATCAGTGAAAAAGATTGTAAACACTGTGATGTATGCTTAAATCCTCCATCGTTTATAGATGGAACGCTCTTGGCGCAAAAAGCTTTGTCTACAATTTATCGCGTAAGAGAGAAAGAAGGAGTCCATGCTATTGTAGATATTCTTCGAGGTGCAAAAAACCAACATACGTTAGAAAATAATTACGCAAGCTTAAGCACGTATGGAATTGGTAGAGAAGTATCTTGGAGAGATTGGCAACATTACCTTATTCAATTTATAAACCAAGGGCTCTGCACCATTGCATTTCACAAAGACAACCACCTGGAGTTGACACATTTGGCGCATGATGTGCTATTTAAAGGTTTAAAGATTAAAGTTACCGAACCTATTACCAAAAGACGGAAGACTCCCCTACCAATAAGAGAATCGGTAAAGAAATCTTACGATGAAGCACTGTTTGAAAAACTAAAAGAAGTGCGTCTTGCAATTTCAAAAGAACAAAATTTACGTCCAGTTTCTCTTATTTTTAACGATGCTTCGCTTAAGGATATGGCAGCTAAAAAGCCTACAACCACTTCTGAGTTTTTAAAAATTTCTGGTGTAATACAACATAAATTAAATCTATTTGGAAGGGTATTTATCGAAGAGATAAAAAATCATGTTTCATTTGGAAAAGCGGATACGTATCAGAAAACTTTGTTGTTACATAAAAAAGGGAAAACTATAGAAGAAATAGCTTTAAAAAGGAAGTTGCATGAAACTACGATTTACTCCCATATCGCCAAGTTATATGAAGAAAATAAAATCGATTCTCTAGACGCTTATATTTCTAAGAGTGAAATAGAAAAAATTAGGGAAGCCTCTAAAGTTTTGGAGACAAAAGAAAAGCTGAAACCTTACTATGATTATTTTGAAGAGCAAGTCCCCTACCACATCATACGTTTAGGCTTAACCATCCTAAACAAGAAAGAAGCTTAATCCTCCTTTGTGCTTTGGGCTGCTTCCTCTTCTTCTTTTTGTAGGGAGTTTGGAATAGGCTCCTCCTCCATATCAGCTTGTTTTATAATAACTATAGTAGCTTTGTAACCGGTAAGTAGATTCCATTCATTTGAGGACACTAAATTTCCATCATCATCGTAAACGTGCAACTCTGCTGTGTTCGGCCCAGAATCTCCTTGGTTTAAAGCCACAAAATCCACTTTATTTATTCCTACCTCTAGCGGCAAGTGAAGCCCTTTAAAGTGACCTTCTAGCATCGTGTCGTAAATAACCACTTCATCGTTTACCAAAACTCGAATTCTATCGCCATCCACCACTTGATGATCTCTATACAGAACATGCAATCTATTAGCTTCGGTTACAATGTCGGTTAAGGATTGATTCTGTCCTTTTGGCATCTTTCCTTCATTTTTATTGCCGTAGCCTTTAGGTTTATAATCGGTAGTATACTCCATTAAACCATCGCCTTTGGTCACGTCTATCACTTTTTCTTTCTTTTTTCCAAGATCTTTAAACCTATCCGATATTTTTACAGAGCTTTCAAATATAGGCGTCTCCCGACCTGTGCTAAGGCTTGGTGCTGGCCTAGCTCCTAATCCACTCGACGGAAAATTATTGGATTTAGTTTCTGACTTAGGAAAAGATCCAGTTCTTGTATCTGGTTGCGCTAAAGCAATCGAACTGAAAATAAAGAATAATATAAATAGGGTAAAACGCATAGTTGTTCTAGTTACAGTAACTTCTATTCAATAAGTTTGCCAAAATTAAAGATTTCGTTTTTTACTATTCCTCCAAGCCAGCAAGCTAAATATTATAAACAGAATTGGCAGAACAAGGAATAAAATCACATCGGAGGCGCTGCTAAAATCTATAGGAAGATTGCTACTTTGAGTAGGTGAAAAATGTGGTGCCTGTGCATTCACCTGTCCTATAGTCATCAACAAAATGCTAAGTATATAAAATAACCGTTTCATTTTTCTAATTTTTAATAAGTTACAAAATAATCCAATACCCACTATACTACCTACGAATTTAGCCTAAACTTAACGCACCTAGCCAATGTATTATTTCAGAGTATAGTTTCTAGCTATCTTTGTGCACAGATAAACCTAGGTATCTAAAATCTTTTCAAGCAACTTGTAAGGATTACTATTCTGCTACGACTGATATAAAACAAACCAAATGAATAATCCCAACATATTAAAATAACATTGATTATATTTGCACAATTACGGCTTTATGCTTAATATGCTGTGTTGATTATTTTACTATTTAACTTATTTAGATTTAGGACTTATATATGAGACAACTTAAGATTACAAAGCAGGTTACCAACAGGGAAACGAAATCACTTAATAGTTACCTACAAGATGTAAGCCGTATCGATATGATTACGGCCGATGAAGAAGTGGAACTTGCACAGCGTATTCGCGAAGGCGATCAACGCGCTCTAGAGAAACTTACTCGCGCTAACTTACGTTTTGTAATTTCCGTAGCAAAGCAGTACCAAAATCAAGGATTGCGTCTACCAGATTTAATCAATGAGGGAAACCTGGGTTTGGTTAAAGCAGCTAAACGTTTTGATGAAACCAGAGGTTTTAAGTTTATTTCCTATGCCGTATGGTGGATTAGACAAGCTATCCTGCAAGCTATTGCCGAGCAGTCTCGTGTAGTGCGTTTACCATTGAACAAAATTGGCGATATCAATAAAATACGTAAAGCAGCTATCCACCTAGAGCAAATCCACGAGCGAAAACCATCTGCTCAAGAGATTGCGCAAGAGTTAGACATGTCTGTGGAAAACGTAAAGCAATCCCTGCAAAACGCCAACAGAAGTTTATCGATGGATGCGCCATTCCAAGAAGGAGAAAACGATAACAACCTATACGATGTCCTAAGCTCATCGGAAAGCCCGAATCCTGACAGAACCTTAATCCACGAATCCTTGCGTATTGAGATAGATCGCGCTTTGGACACCCTATCCCCACGTGAAGCAGATGTGGTTAGATTAAACTTTGGATTAGGCGGACAACCAGCAATGACATTACAGGAAATTGGCGATACATTTGATTTAAGTAGAGAACGTGTACGTCAAATTAGAGAAAAAGCAATTCGTCGTTTACGTCACCAATCCAAGAGCCATATCCTTAAAAAATACCTTGGATAAGATATTGTATGCTTTAAGTCTGAACACTTAAGCAATAATAACCTGAAAAAATAGAGCTACTAATACTCAACTATGCATAAATAGCATGGAAATCTGAGTAATAGTAGCTTTATTATTTATAATTACACATAATTAACTTTTGTATAAGACTCCCTTATCATTTCTTCTCATTTAAATTAGTTTACTTGCATTTTGTATAACCACTTAAACCAAAAGAAATGAAAAAGTTAATTGTATTACCACTAACACTTAGCCTAGTACTTGCCACCTCGTGTGTTTCTAAAAAGAAGTACACCGAGTTGGAAAACAAGTACGATCAGACTAGTAGCACCCTATCAAAGACCACGCTAGAAAAAGAACAGGCAGAGGCTAAATTGGCAAGTATTGAAGAACGCGTGTCGGACTATAACGCCAAAATTAGAGGGCTAACAGATAGCAATAACAAAAAATTGGAAAACTATGAAGGCGTTGTTGTTTCTGAGGAAGTGAAATCCAAAATGCGCGCAGCTTTAGCTAATGTTGATCAAGAAGATCTTAGAGAAGCACGAACGCTTAAAGACTCCATGAATGTCCTTATCTCACACAATCTTAAGAAAAACTTAGATTCTAGTTTTTCTGATGAAAATGAGGAAGATATTACTATTTCGATCGACGAAACCGTAGTAATGATATCCGTTTCCGATAAACTTCTATTTAATTCCGGTAGCGCAGTTGTAAGTACAAAAGCAAATTCTTTATTACAACGCTTAGCAGATGTGATTAACAGCGAACCCGCTATGGAAGTTTTAATTGAAGGCCATACCGATGCGCAAACAGTAAAACCAGATTCGTATGTTAGAGATAACTGGGAGTTGAGCGTATTGCGATCTACCGCCGTGATCAGAAAACTAGAAAATAACTTTAATGTAGCTCCTGAAAAGCTAATTGCTGCAGGACGTAGTAGCTTTATGCCTATTGCTTCTAATGAATCGGCAGAAGGGAGAGCAAAAAACAGACGTACTAGAATTGTTATCCTACCAAATCTTGATAAATTCTTAGCGATGTTGACAGAAGAGTCTAATTAACTTTCATTGATATATCGTATTAAAACAGGAGCTAAATCAGCTCCTGTTTTTATTTTATACCATAGTTCTAATCGACCAAACCGTATGTTTTCTATTATTTTGTTGTATCTTTGGCCTTAAAATAATGCACTTACCCATCCCCTACTTTCGTATTGTTAGCACCTTAGAAGCGCTTTCTTATTTATTATTATTAGGAATTGCCATGCCATTAAAATATATTTGGGACAAGCCGGAAATGGTTCAATATGTTGGAATGATTCATGGTATTTTATTTATAGCATACGTAGTAGCTGCTTTTATATTATACAAACAACTAGCTTGGAGCAAAAAGACACTGATTATAGTTTTGATATGCTCCCTGCTACCGTTTGGCCCATTTTATGCAGAAAGAAAATACTTGCCTGCTAGATAAGCCACTATAAATCAGCGTCTAATATATCATTTTACACAGGTTAATTATACTATCTATGAGAAATGTATCACTTTCAAATAATTACTTTGAAACCTATAGCCAATGGATTAAAAACACTTTATTAAATCTAGGTTTATCAGAAAATTTAGCTGACGGAATAAATATCCTGGTTCACCTTATTGTATACTTGGGATTTTTATTTCTATTGGCCTATATCCTACTTAAAATATTTCCTAGGATCATAAATGCTCTTTCCAAGTATAATAAAATCAATTTTCAGCAGTTTTTAAAAGACACAAGGTTCTCCAAAGACTTAGCCTATATAATTCCTTTACTTTTAATTTCACGACTCACTTCAAAACTTCTAGTCTCCTATCCAAGTGTCTCTGGAATACTGATAGTATTGTTAAATACTGCCATTGCTTTATTTTTTCTTTCCCTTATTGGCAGTCTCTTGAAAGGTGTAGAAAACTATTTACGAAGCAAACCCAACTTAAAGGATAAACCCCTTCAGAGTTATACGCAAGTACTTACCATTTTTGTTTGGGGCATTGGTCTCATTGCACTTATCAATTATATTGTTGGAGGTACTTTAATTACACTAGCTGCTTTGGGTACCGCTTCGGCTGTATTGTTATTGATTTTTAAAGATACCATCCTAGGATTTGTTGCAAGTATCCAGATATCTGTAAACGACATTGTTAGAATTGGAGATTGGATTGAATTTAATAAATATGGAGCCGATGGATTTGTAACAAACATCAGTTTGGTTACGGTTACTATAGAAAACTGGAATAAAACGTATTCAACCGTACCCACTTATAGCCTTATTTCTGAGTCTTTTAAAAATTGGCGAGGAATTTATGACAACGAAGGCCGACAAATAAAACGCGCAATATATATCAAACAAAACAGCATTCGCTTTCTTAATGCAGACGATTTAGAACGGCTGAAAAAAATTGAACGAGTTAGTAGCTATATTGATCATAGACAGCTTGATATAGACCGTAATAACAAAGCTATAAATGCAGATAAATCGGTGGTAGTAAACGGGAGAAATCAAACCAATATTGGGGTTTTCAAAAAGTATATAGACACTTATTTAAAAGAACAAACCAGTCTTAATTTTGACTTGCTTTGTCTGGTTCGAAACTTAGCTCCTACGGAATATGGTGTTCCCTTAGAGATATACTGTTTTAGTAAACGAACTGCCTTTATTGAATATGAGGCTATTCAAGGCCATATATTTGACCATATCACTGCAGCAGCACCCCATTTTGATTTAGAGATATTTGAAGCGCCATCTGGAAAGGACCTAACAAAACTATCTGAAAAAGAATAAGTAGCTACGCGTTTTAGAGCACAACCTCCTATTCATTTTACTGAATACGATTTTTATTTTTTCTCATTTGCAATCCTATCGCGAACATACTCTATCTTATACTTTCCATGAGCGGTAGGTTTTCCTTTCTCATTTAAAGCTACCATTATTATTTTTTCTAAGGTAATGATAACTTCCCGAGTCATTTTATTTCGAACTTCACAACGCAGTGTTAAAGATGTATGACCAAACTTGATAGGAGCTAAACCAATTTCGATTATATCTCCTTGTTTTGCCGAGCTTTGGAAGTTAATCTCACTAATGAATTTTGTAACCACTCTTGGGTTTTCTAATTGGATGATTGCATATAATGCTGCTTCTTCGTCGATCCACTCTAAAAGCCTTCCTCCAAACAACGTTCCATTGGGATTCAAATCCTCTGGTTTAATCCATTTTCTTGTGTGAAATCTCATTTCCATATATTTATTATTTTATAAAAACTGTCTTTTTGTTTACAAACTCCATAATCCCATCCTTACTCAATTCTCTTCCATACCCACTGCGCTTAATTCCTCCAAATGGCAAGTTAGGGTGGCTTTTTACAAAGTCATTTATAAAAACACAACCTTCGTCAAATTTACTTATATATTTTTCTATATAAGCGGTGTTTTTAGTAAATATAGATACCCCTAATCCAAAATCTGTGGCATTTGAAATTTCTATTGCTTCCTCCAGCGTATTAAATGGAATAATAGGAAGCACTGGACCAAAAACCTCTTCTTTAAAAACGGGCATATCCACACGGACTTGGGTTAAAACGGAAGGAGCGTAGAATGCCCCATCACGCTTGCCACCAATCAATACCTCTGCTCCCATCTCAACCGAAGCATTCACCTGTTCCTCTAGCTTTACTGCTAAATCCTCACGTGCTAATACACCAATAAAGGTTTCTGCATCCAAAGGGTTGCCTGAAATCAATTCACCAACACGTGCTATTAATTTATCGATAAATAAATCTGCTATGTTTTTATGAACTAATAAGCGTTTGCCAGCGATGCAGCTTTGGCCTGTATTTAAATAGCGTCCTTGAATACACGCTTCTATACTACTATCTATATCGCAATCGTCCATTACAATCATTGCATTGCTTCCTCCTAATTCAAGAACCGACTTCTTAAGATTCCTACCTGCTTGCGAAGCCACTATGCTACCAGCTTTTTCACTGCCTGTTAATATTACACCAGTAATATGCGAGTTTGCTATAACTTGCTCTACCTCTTTACTAGGAATCAATAAGTTGGTAAATACTGCTTCCGGAAAACCTGCATCCTTATATACTTGCTCTATCGCAACTGCAGCTCCAAAAACATTGGAAGCGTGTTTTAAAACTGCAACATTTCCAGCCATAATAGCAGGAACCGAAAAACGAAAAACTTGCCAGAAAGGAAAATTCCATGGCATTATCCCCAATATAGCACCCTGGGATTCGTACTGCACATAGGATTTATAGGCCTCGGTTTTTATCGGTTTAGGACTTAAAAAATCAGCTGCATTATCGGCATAATATCTACAGACTGTAGCACACTTCTTTACTTCCGAAATAGCTTGCGCTAATGGCTTCCCCATTTCATTTGAGATAAGCGTAGCATAAACCTCTACTCTCTCCTCTAGTAAGGAGGCTAGTTTGTAGAAAAGGTCTTTTCGCTTTGAAAAACTAGTATCTTTCCAAGCCTTATAGGCAGTACTTGATAAATTTAATTTTTCTTGAACGACTGAAGGGGTAAAAGCATTATATTCTTTAAGAACCTCGTTCGTATAAGGATTAATCGACTTAATTATGGTAGGATTTTGCATTGGATTATAGCTTCAATTAATAGTAATAATAAGTTACGGATTAATAGTTATAAACGAAATACGTCCTATGCTTACGGTAACTTATGTTAACTTTAAAGGTAATAAAAATTGTGAAATCCATAATAGTATAATAAAAAATCACCTGTTGGAAAACCGACAGGTGATTTTTTATTATACTCTACTAAACGATCGTTTAGTTAATAAGATGAAAAGATAGAGTACATTAAACGTTTTTTATCGTTAATGCTTTCTTCCATAGAAATCATAGTCTCGGTGCGAGTTACACCTTCTATATCATCTATTTGATAGATTATCTCCTTTGCATGAGTGGTATCTTTCGCTCTAATTTTACAGAATATATTGAATTTTCCTGTAGTAACATGTGCTACCGTAACAAAAGGAATTTCGTTTATACGCTCCAAAACAAACTGTGTTTGTGAGGTTTTATAAAGGAATACACCCACATAAGCTATAAATGAGTAGCCTAGCTTGTCGTAGTCTATTTTCAATGACGAACCTGTAATAAATCCAGCATCCTCCATTTTCTTTACTCTCACATGAACCGTACCAGCTGATATTCCTAATTTTTTAGCAATATCCGTAAAAGGAGTTCTCGTGTTATCGATTAACATCTCCAGAATCTTGTGATCTATATGATCTAATTTAAATCTTGACATAGTATATATTTAATCTTTCTTTTGCAAAAATACTAAGTTTTTCGAGTTAGCATTGAATTATTAGTGATTTTAATACCATTTTATCATATATGCTAAGCATTGTTAAAAAATTCTTACCTAACCCTAACCAACCTCCCTTTCTATTTACTACTTATATCTATTTGTATTTCAGCATCTTAATGACCGGAACAAAATTGATTTTTATGACAATCACCTAAAAGATCATAAAGAGCATTAGCATATCATTAACTAAAATTCCTTTAAGATACCCCACTATAATTATCAATTACTCTTCTTTCTTTGCTGCGCATCTAGTATAATTAAATTTATACTGTTTCCATAGCTTAAAGAAGCGTGGTTGTTTTATTAGATTGTAAATATACGAATTCCGACACATAACAAACGCTGTTAATAGCTAAATAACTTAATAATAACACTTTTACAACAGCTGTATCTATACAATTCTTATCAAAACATGTGAATTGGTGGAGAATTTTTATACATCCCTAAATTACCATCTACTATCTTTTCACGATTTAAATACTCCATTACACGTACTCCATCACACGCTAGAAAATTATAAAAATTAAATTTGTTTTACGATGCGGTGTTTCTGATTTACTTAATAAGTACCGTTTTAGAAATGGAGTGGATAATTATAATTCGCACATTTGGTTTTAAACGCTTTATTATGATAAGCATTTACATATTCTAAAGAAATCCAGTCCTATAAGCACAATCCTTATCTAACTTTAATTTCAACTACACGTCCGTCTTTAGCACAGTGTTTACAATACTAAACAGAGGGTTGTTTAGTATTGTAACGGAAGCTGATCATCTTTAAGGCTACAAATGTAAACTTATTACCACCGCATTTTATATGCAGCACATCTAACAATAGAAGGCGTCTATAACTCTATATTTTACAGAAACAACTCTTTTATTATCAAGCGTTTACTTGTAGTTATCTGTAATTTAATTTAAGCTTTTTATTATAGATTCTATTTCTTATAGGCACTTTCATTTTAATTGTTACATTTGTAACAATCATTATTTACTAGATATAATTTACAATGATAAACAGCGTTACATTTGCAACAAGACTGAAGCAACTGATGGATTATTACGACCTAAGTGCCTCCGCTTTCTCTGATGAAATCGATTTTAATCGATCTACCATTTCTCATATCCTATCTGGTAGAAATAAACCTAGCTTAGACTTTGTTATGAAGGTTTTGCATCGCTTTCCAGAAGTAACCATTTCTTGGTTTTTATATGGTAAAGGAGATTTTCCATCAAGTCTTGAATCTAGAGAGAAGGAAGAAAAGAAAGTCATCCAGACTAAAGAAGCAGAAACTAGGAGTGTTTCCCAAAGTAAAGAGAAGACCCCCTCTATTTCCGTTTTACAAGAAAATCTTAGTTCCAGAGCTGAAGACAATAAAGATTCGGAAAAGAGAATTAAACGAATTGTAATTTTTTACTCCGATTTTTCATTCGAGACCTACGAAAATTAGGTGCTTCGCATAAAATTTCGGAAATTGCGAAAAAGCTAATTTTATGAGATTTTTACTTGGAGGTTTATTAGTGTTTTTCCTATCGATAAGCTGCTATGATATGGAGCGAGATTGTAAGAGTTTTCGAACAGGAACTTTTGAGTTTGAGACCTTTATAGATGGTGAGTTACTTAAAACGACTTTCGTTCGAAATGACTCGATAGAAATAGATTACTTTGAAGGAAAGTCCGATACCGCTTCTATTCGTTGGATAAATGATTGTGAATATATAGTAACAAAAATAAATCCGAAGAATATGGAAGAGAGAAAGGCAATTCACATGAAAATCCTTTATACAGAAAAGGATACCTATACCTTTGAGTACAGCTTGGTAGGTCAAAGTAAAAAAGAACGTGGAAGCGCTAGAAAGGTTTCGGACAAACATTAATAGATTAGGTATACAATAAAAATTAAAAGAATAAAAGTATGGGAAAGAGCCAGAAAAAAAGCATTGTAGATAGGTTTTTAGGGGCAGTAGAACGCATAGGAAACTTACTTCCACATCCAGCGACACTTTTCGCTGGTTTTGCATTATTAGTAGTTATCGCCTCTTGGATAGCAAGTCTATTTGACATTAGTGTAATCCATCCAGGAACGGGAGCAGAAATAACCCCTGTGAACTTAGTATCCAAAGAAGGGCTAGACTTCATTTTAAGCAAAATGGTTACCAACTTTACCGACTTTGCACCTTTAGGAACCGTTCTCGTTTCCTTATTAGGTATTGGTGTTGCTGAAGGTTCTGGACTTATAGCTGCTATCCTTAGAAGAATTGTTCTAGCTACTCCAAAAAAACTCTTGACTTTTGTAATTGTTTTTGCTGGTATCCTATCCAATACGGCTAGTGAAGTTGGCTATGTATTATTGGTTCCACTAGCTGCTGTTATTTTCCAAGCTGCTGGTAGACACCCAATCGCTGGACTAGCTGCTGCATTTGCTGGTGTTTCTGGTGGATATAGCGCCAACCTCCTATTAGGTACTATAGACCCACTCCTTGCTGGGCTATCTCAGGAAGCAGCACAAATACTAGATCCTACCTATATAGTAAACCCTGCGAGCAACTACTACTTCATG
>DATGMW010000150.1:0-2509 GCA_035307105.1 Flavobacteriaceae bacterium | reverse complement strand
AAAACCGATTTACAAGTCACGAATCACGAATCACAATTCACCAGTAACGATTCACGATTAATTCATTCGTATTCTATCTTAATTAGGTTCGATCCATACTCTCATAAATCGAATTTTGTGACTTATATTCCGGAACTAGGTCCTTTAGGGTTTGTACCAATTGCATATTAAAGTTTTCTTGATTTGGATCTAGTGGTAGTAAGGTTAGATTCTCTATAATCTCGGCAAAGTTTTCGATATTATTTTCACGAACCTTAGCAATCATTATTTTCTCATGATGCGTTGGGCGTGTATTTTCTCCATCTGCTAACAGCTCCTCATAAATCTTCTCGCCTGGGCGGAGACCACAAATTTCAATATCCATGTCGGTCGGATAATGCAGTCCAGACAATTGAATCATACGTTTTGCTAGATCCATTATCTTCATGGACTCCCCCATATCAAACACATAAATCTCTCCCCCCTTTGCCATAGCACCTGCCTCTAACACAAGCTGGCAAGCCTCAGGAATCGTCATGAAGTATCTAGTTACCTCTGGGTGGGTAACCGTAAGCGGACCGCCGTTTGCCATTTGATTTCTAAATAATGGAATCACCGAGCCATTACTCCCTAGCACATTCCCAAATCGGGTTACCACGTAATTGGTATGTCCTTGTTTTTTTGTAAAATAGTTCACATAAAGCTCTGCAACTCGCTTGGTAGCACCCATCACGTTGGTTGGATTCACCGCTTTATCGGTAGAGATCATAACAAACTTCCCTGTAGCATATTTATCCGCTGCATCTACAATATGTTTTGTTCCTTTAATGTTGGTAGAAATCGCTTCATAAGGATTTTGCTCCATTAGCGGTACGTGTTTATAAGCAGCAGCATGAAAAACAATATCCGGTTGAAAAACTCTGAATACCGTATCTACCCTATTATAATCTCGAATATCGCCAATTACAAACTCCACATTTATAGCGTTCTTTTTTATACGGCTTGAGCAAGTTTGCTGCAGTTCATATAATGCAGATTCTGCTTGATCTAGCAATACCACTTTTTTACACGGATAGTTTAAAAGCTGCCTAGAGATCTCACTCCCTATAGAACCAGCAGCACCGGTTACTAACACCACTTTCCCTTCGACTTCCTTGCGAATAGAATCCTTTTCTAAATGAATAGCTTTACGTCCAAGCAAATCTTCTATCCGAATATCCTGAATTTGTTTCGCTTCTAAGTTTCCATCAATCCAATTACTCACCGGGGGTACAATCTTAAGTTTTACTGGAAAACCTTCATAAAGCCCCACAATTTTATTTAAAGCCGCCGACTCAATGTTTTGAATGGAAATAATAATCTCCTCTATCTCTTCTTTAACTATCAGCTCTTTAGTGACTTGTTGTGGTGCAATCACCTTTATCCCATTAATACGACTTCGATGTAGTTTTGGGTTGTCGTCGATAAAAGCATAGACTGTATTTCCAATACGACCATCTGCCTGCAAAGCATTAAAGGTAATAATACCAGAAGTTCCCGCGCCATATATCAATACATGCGTGGCGTCTCTATGTGGTTGTATAAACTGAGAAAAAATACGTTTATATAGTATTCTTAAGAACACCAAAGAACTAGTGGTCATTAAATAATGCAATACTACTAAGGTAAAACTCTGCTTCGGATAAGGAGAGTTTATGGTGTATAAGGCAATAAGCAATAAGAGTAGAGCAAAAGACGAGGCCTTTAACACGTTTACTATATCTCGTAATCCCGTATGACGGATGATCCCCATATAGGTTTTAAAGAATAGATAAGATAGTGGATAAACTAAAAAAGCTATGCACGCTATCACTGCAGAGTTCTTTAAACCTATACTCCAATCCGACTGCCAAACTATTACTAAGGCAATAATAAACGACATTACTGTAGAGTGAATATCTACAAGAAAAACAAACCAACGCGGCGTTTGCTTCTTTAAACGCTCTTTTACTGCTTTAGAAATTTTCATCAACCAATATTCTTTTAATTATTACTAACCACAAAAAAATAGTGCTGTTTAACTAAAATATGCCAAACAGAAACTATACTGTATACTTAATTACGGGGAGTAACGCAGCATGCCTTTCAGTCTACTTTATCTTATTCTATTATGCATTAAAACTAGCTCTTTATACTAGGACTTCTTCTACAAATAGAAAAATAATACAGTGCACGCATACAATAATTACTATTAAATAGCGCTATGCACCGCATCGATAAGCCTATGCAATTATACACATTTTAACGTTAAAAATTAACAATAATTTCCTTTATAATATTTAGATGGTTCTTAGAGTGCTAATTAAACTGTTTGTTGTATATAAAATAAGGTGGATGTCAAGGGTTTAAGCTCGTAAATTGTGATTGGTTTTTTCGTTTTTCTGTGTTTTTGTGACTGGTAACTGGTGACTGGATTTTGTTGACTTAACTTGTGTTTCTGTTTTTTCGTATTTTCGTTTTTCTGTGATTTTGTAACTAGTAACTGGTAACT
>DATGMW010000149.1:0-5657 GCA_035307105.1 Flavobacteriaceae bacterium | reverse complement strand
TATGATAGCAACGGAACGGTGCAAAGAACCGAATTATTACTACATATTTCCAATGGTATTTTAGGGGCCAATGGTACTCTCCTACTGGCTATATGTGTGGGACTTGCATGTCTTACCACAGCGATTGCCTTGACCACTGCGGTAAGTGACTATTTTAGTAAACTAACGAATAACTTTTTAAGCTATCGACTATTGGTGGTACTAGTATGCTTAATCAGCGGTTATCTTGCAGTACATGGTGTGGATACTATTATCGATTTTGCCTTTCCGTTCCTTGCAGTAATTTATCCTATCGCTGTTTGTATGGCCATTTATATTGTACTTTTTGGAAAATTCATCACCGATAAAAAACCATATATCGCTGCGGTTAGCATTACTTTTATTATTTCAGTTATAGGACTTCTAGGAAACTTGGGAATTGCAGAAGAAATTATGACTCAAATATTGAATGCTATTCCACTAAATAAATATGAAATTCCTTGGGTACTTCCGTCTTTTATTATTTTCATTTTATTTGCAATTCTTCCTAAAAATAAGTCTACAAAGGCTATATAAGTGTTTTACAAGCAACTCTATTGTGTATTCAGCAGCTTATCTTTTTAAACTAAAAGTGTGATTAGGATGGATTTCTTGAAGGAAGTTACAGAAAACAGCAAGTAAGATTAAAAATCTATCGGAAAGCAACTATCTATCGAATTAAATTCAATAGATTTAGATTTAAAACTATTTCCTATGAGTTTATTGCCTGAAAGTTTTGATAAGTACGTTCGATTTTTTCGCTTCATATTAAAATATTGGAATTCGGATATTTTCTCAGATTCCGAAGAGGATTTTGAGGTTTTAGATATAGAGGAGGATCCGAATTGGGAACATAGTCCAGAAGAACTTGTTGAGGATTTAAAGCAAATGGGGCCAACTTATGTTAAGCTTGGACAATTGCTTTCTACCCGACCAGATATGTTGCCTCAACCCTATCTAGATGCATTAGCTAACTTACAAGACGATGTAGAATCTGTTGCTTATCATGAAGTAGAGCAATTATTCCGAGAAGAAATAGGCGATAGAATCTCTAAGGCTTTTAAATCTTTTAATAAAGAACCGATGGCAAGTGCATCTATTGGACAGGTACATGAAGCTGTGTTGCATTCGGGAGAAAAAGTAGCGGTTAAAATTCAACGTCCAGGAATAAGAAAACGTTTTGTAGAAGATTTAGATACGTTGATGACTATTTCTGAGAAAGCTGAACAACATAGTGAAACAGCTAGAAAATTCTCACTTCATAGTATTATTGAGGAACTTCGCTACATCTTACTTCAGGAGTTAGATTATCAAAAAGAAGCACAAAACCTCATAGTACTAAAGGAGAATATGAAAGAGTTCCAGTATTTGTATGTACCTGGAATTGTTCCAAGTTATTGCTCTCAACGTGTACTTACCATGAAATTTGTAGACGGGACTAAAGTAACTTCCCTATCTCCGTTTCAATTAGAAAGCATTCCAAAAACAGAAATAGTAAATGATCTTATTAAAGGGTACTTAAAGCAAATTATTGTCGACGGTTTTGCCCATGCCGATCCGCATCCAGGAAACGTAAACATAACCAAAGACCATAAGCTTGGTTTAATGGATTTGGGAATGGTAGCAAGATTCGACAATGAAATGCAAGATGCTATTCTAAAGTTAATGATAGGTTTAGGAAATAATAATGGCGATCAAGTTACCGAAACGCTCTTATCCATAAGTAAATATGATGAACAAAAAGCAGATATAGCTACATTCCGAAGAAAAATAATACGACAGATACAAGCCAATGAATATAGTGAAGCTAGTGACCTTAAAACTGGCCGAGCGATACTAGACATCAATAAAATTGCTGCACAATTAGATATTCATTTACCAGTTGAGCTGACTATATTAGGTAAGATCCTCCTCAATATGGATCAAATCATTGCCTTTCTTTCTCCCAAACATCAATTACAGGATACTGTGAAAGAGTATATTGAACATCTGATGAAAGAACGGATGACTAAAGATTTAAAATCTGGGCACTTGCTACAAACTCTTTTAGATAGTAAAGAGCTTGCGGAAAGCCTCCCTAGACGATTAAACAAAATCTCTGAAAACCTAGCTGATAATAAGTTTAGACTTTCTGTAGATGCAATAGATGAAAATCGTTTTATTTTAGCTTTTCAGAAAGTAGCCAACCGAATCACTATTGGCCTGATAATAGCTGCTTTAATCTTAGGAGCCGCTTTATTAATGCGAGTTCCAACCACTTGGACTATTCTTGGTTATCCTGGATTTGCTATACTCTTATTTGTCTTTGCTGCTTCTATTGGTTTGTATTTAGTTTATCAAATTTTATTTAAAGATGAAGAGGAAGAAAGGTAAATACCGTCTATAGAATAACTAATTATATGCCAATTTTCGTCAATAGACACTTTCTGGCACTTATTTTGTTTACCTATAAATTAAAAATTACACTATGAGTCTACCTACCATTACAATAAAACATTTTTTGTTGGCAGCAAGTTTGCTCTTCTCCTCTACTTTTGTGAATGCACAAACCGTACTCACTACAGATAGTAAGCTAGAAACAGTTACCATTTATAGTCAAGGTGCAAGCATGCATCACACCACCTTACCCACTTCTATTCCAAAAGGTAGTTCTGAATTGGTAATAAATCAAATTGCTAGACAAGTAAATCCGGAAAGCATTCGGATTCTGAGCAAGGATAAGAGTATAAAAATTCACTCCGTTTCTTTTGAACATGATTATATAACTTCCGAAGAGAATAAGAGCAGCTCGTATTTGGCTTTAAAGAAAGAGCACGAAAAACAGTTAGATCTTTTACAATCTAAAACCATAGCTAGAGAAAGTGAAGAAAGTACCTTGTCTATGTTAGAGGCAAATAAGAATATTGGAGGTGCAAATGGCATAAGCCAAAGTAACTTAACCAATATGCTGAATTACTATCGAAAAGAATACAAGAACCTATCCGATAATCTTATTAAACTTAAAAAGGAAGAGGAAAAACAACAGAAAGTAGTTGAAAAACTAGCCAAACAGCTTGCTGAATCTGGTGGAGAAAATGCAAATGCAGGACAATTGGTAGTGAATCTTTACTCGGATACAGCTCTAGAGACCTCTTTTGAAATTGACTATTACACCTACAATGTTGGGTGGGAACCAAGCTATGAGATTCGAGTGGACGACTTAGAGCAACCAATGAATTTAGTATACAACGCAAATTTATCTCAACATACAGGAATAGATTGGCAACAGGTTTCATTGAATTTTTCGAATGGAAATCCGAATATCAATAATAATCCGCCCACACTAAATACTTGGTGGGTATCTTATAGACCAGAAAATACAAATATGCCTACATCTACTTACAATAGAACTATGGCATTAAAAGGATCTGTAGAAAACTTTGCATTGGATGAAGTGGTCGCTGAATCTTCCATGGCTACGGTAGTTTCGTCACAGCTTCAAACTTCATTTGTAATTAATACGCCATACGACGTATATACCAACAAAAAACCACTTGCCATTCAGTTACAAAATTACGAGCTTCCAGCTAGCTACACCTATTATAGTGTTCCAAGTAAACACGAAGCAGCTTTCCTTATAGCTAAAGTATCCGATTGGGAACAGTATAACTTACTACCTGGTCAAGCACAGCTAATCGTAGATCAGCTGTATGCAGGGAAATCTTATATTAATCCAACTGCTACTTCCGACACCTTACAAATCAGCTTAGGAAAAGATGAGCGAATCCATACAAAACGCAAACGGATAGACGAGAAAGGCAGTAAACCTTCTTTCTTAGGAAACACACAAAAACGAAGTTATACCTATGAGATAGAACTCAGAAATACGAGAAAAGAAGCAGCCACTATAGAAGTAAAAGAGTTGTTTCCAGTTTCTACAGAGAAAGATATAGTAGTAAAATTAGATCAAATTTCTGGCGCAAAAGTAAACTCCGAAAAAGGAGAGCTTACTTGGAAATTGGATTTAAAGCCTAACGAAACAAAGAAAATATTAATAAGTTATACTATCAGTTATCCCAAAGGGAAAAATGTTTTAGGATTATAAACTACTTATTAACCCTGTTAATTCAATTATTTTTAGCGATAGCTAGATAATAGTGTAAATTTCGATCTACAATTAGCGTATTACATCTCTATAAGTAGATGCTACAAAAGCCCTGTGTACTATATAACACAGGGCTTTTTGTTGTTGAAGTAAATCTATCAAAAACATAGTTTTTACAGTATTGTTAACAAATTTATCTACTTTCACTTGAGTTATCGAGATATTTTAGAGATATTTCTACATCTTTAATCAAAATTTATTTATATAAACATATTAATATAGTTATGAAGAAATATCTTCTCGGACTTTTTTTACTTCTTACTCCTATCCTAACTTTCGCTCAAGATGCTTCAGGCAACACAGATAGTTTAGACTACATATTTAAAAAATATACTGGATGGTTTGTTGATTTTATATTTCTTGAAATTCCTTTTAGTGATACTTTTCAAATTCCCTGGGTTTTAATTGTTTTGGTAGGTGGCGCGATATACTTCACCATCTATTTTAAGCTAATTAACTTCCGGCATTTTGGAACTGCGATTAAAGTAGTTAGTGGAAAGTACGAGGATATTGAAAAACATGGTGCTAGAGAACTTTACGATGTAGAAGATCAGGAAGAACAGCAGGAACAATTAGAAGAACTATTAGAAGAGGATGAAGAGTCTGATGGTGAGGTATCCCACTTTCAAGCACTTACAGCAGCACTTTCTGCTACCGTAGGTTTAGGAAACATTGCTGGTGTAGCGGTGGCACTTTCTATTGGAGGACCTGGAGCCACATTCTGGATGATTACAGCTGGAATTATTGGGATGGCCTCTAAATTTACAGAGTGTACTCTTGGCGTGACCTATAGAGATATAGATCCAGATGGAACGGTGTATGGAGGCCCCATGTATTATTTAAAAAAAGGACTTGGAGAAAAGAATATGGCAGGGGTTGGAAAAATCTTGGCTATCCTATTTGCTATTTTTGCGGTAGGTGGTTCTATTGGTGGTGGAAATATGTTCCAATCCAACCAAGCAGCAGCACAATTCACTCAGTTATTTGACCTTCAAGAAACAAACGCAGCCATGTGGTTTGGAATTATAATGGCACTGATGGTGGGTGTAGTTATTATTGGTGGCATAAAACGCATTGCAAAAGTAACCGAAAAGGTAGTTCCGTTTATGGCTGGAATCTATGTTTTAGCCGCATTGATTATCCTAGCTATGAACTATCAATATATAGGAGATGCATTCGCACTGATTTTTAAAGGAGCATTTAGCGGCTTGGGAATAGCTGGTGGTCTTGTTGGCGTTTTAATTCAAGGTATTCGTAGAGGAGCGTTCTCAAATGAAGCGGGAATTGGTTCTTCGGCAATAGCACATTCTGCCGTCAAAACAAAATTCCCTGCTTCGGAAGGTATCGTCGCACTCTTAGAACCTTTTATAGACACGGTTGTAATTTGTACCATGACTGCATTGGTTATTATAATTACCAATTTTGATAACAATATTCTTGTCTACGGAAATGAAGTGACCGAAGGCGTAGTACTTACTGCAAATGCTTTTGATAG
>DATGMW010000148.1:0-25058 GCA_035307105.1 Flavobacteriaceae bacterium | reverse complement strand
AGCATAGGAAGTAATTTAGCATTTACTACATACCATACCGAAGACAAAACCAATTACACCATCGTTCGTGCCGATGTAGACCATGGAATATCCGATAAACGCACACGAGTCTCTGGTCGTATTACCCGAAAATTCAATGCGATTAATCATGCAAAACTAGAAGCATTTGGCGGAACACAAACCAGCCAATTCAATCGTTCAAATTCCATAAAGCCATTATGGAATACTGTTTATACTATTCTGGACAACAGAAATTACATGAAGCTCTATGACTTGGGCAGGTATGGAGCTTCCTATTCGCAGGAAGTTACCAATGGAATATTTCTACTAGCCGAAACCGCTTGGGAAAGACGCAGTCCGTTATACAATACGAAAATCAGAGAGAAATATGCAGATAGATTAACCTCCAATAATCCGCTACAGCCAGACAACGAAGCATCTACTCCTTTTGATACACACTCCTTGTTGCGAAGTAGATTAGGATTTCAAGTTCGTTTTGCACAGGATTATTACTCCCACCCAAACCGCAAAATGATTGTCGACAATAAAGGGCCTACTATTTATTTTGGAGCAGTAGCTGGTGCGTTTGCTAGTGAAAACAAGATGGATTTTATACAACTACAAGCCAAAATAGGACAGTCTATAAGAATGGGTCAGTTTGGAACCTCTAGATATTTGCTACATGCAGGTACCTTTGTTACAAAAGAAGAACTAAGCTTTGCCGATTTTCAACACTTTACTGGCAATGAAACTTTTATAGCACATAACAATCTAGAAAGTTTCCACCTCCTACCCTATTATAAACATAGTACCGATCAATCTTATCTAGCCGTTCATTACGAGCATCATTTTAAAGATGCCGTTATGAGGAAAATACCTTTACTACGCGATCTAAAGCTGCAATTGGTTGGTGGTGCTAATTTTCTAGCAATAAAAACACAAAAGCCTTATGTAGAATGGCATGTGGGTCTGGATAAAATTGGAATAAAATCTTGGCGTTTACTACGTGTAGATTTCGTCCAATCTTACTCCAATCGTACCACTCACAGTGGTGTTCGAGTAGGAATAGGATTATAAAATAAAGACGTGCTAGCTATTAGTTTTTATCTTCTAACATCGGGACAAATCGGAAGTCTCCAAATTCATTCTTCTCAAATTCTCGAGCGGATTTTCTTTCTACAACCGTCATTGTCTGGGTTTCCTCTCCTACAGGAATTACTAACTTCCCACCAATTTTTAACTGGCTAAGTAGCGGTTTTGGAATAAATGGCGCACCGGCAGTTACAATTATTCCGTCGTAAGGCGCATCCTCTTCATTTCCTAAATATCCGTCGCCAAAAATTAGTTTTTTAGGTCTGTATCCTAGTCTTGGAAGAAAACGTTGTGCTTTTTTAAAGAGTTCATTTTGTCGTTCTATCGTATAAAGTTCAACTCCAAGTTCCAATAAAACTGCCGCTTGATAACCGCTCCCTGTACCGATTTCCAACACCACATCCCCTTCTTTTACATCCAATAACTCGGTTTGTCTAGCTACGGTATACGGCTGTGAAATAGTTTGGTCTGCACCTATAGGAAAAGCCTTGTCCGCATAAGCATGTTCGAGAAATCCAGAATCCATAAACAAATGTCTAGGCACTTCCCCAATAGCATCTAAAACCAACTCGTTTTTAATCCCTTTTTTACGAAGTATTTCCACTAAACGCTTTCGCATCCCTTGATGTACAAATGTATCTTTCAACTTTAATAGAATAATTGTTCCTCACAAAGATAAGCCCAATAATTGTAAGTTTAAAAGCCTCCGATACTAGTTGTTCGTAAAAAACAACTACACACCTTTTCAAATCATGATTTTTAATATCCTATCCCCTTTAAAAACAATCGATTTACTTTCATTGGATTTTAGAAGATATGAGAGATTCTAAAGCTCTGTGTTTCTTTAAAGTTTAAAAAAACTAGTACCTTTGTATAAAAATTTTCTATACGCTAGAAGCTTAGATAATAGAGACTATCGATTTACTAGGAGTATGTCAAGAACCTCCCAATAGTGTGCGTTAATATTAGATACAGAAGCGTTGCGTGTAGTTAAAAGATTTATTGAAAAATTTAAAATAATATAATCATTATGAAGAATATTGCAGTTATTGGTGCAGGAACTATGGGCAATGGTATAGCACATACCTTTGCACAGTTCGATTACAAAGTAAACCTTATAGATATTTCTCAAGCCGCTTTAAATAAAGGAGTAGAAACCATCACTTCCAATTTAGACAGAATGCTATCTAGAGAGCGCATTACCGAGGAAGACAAAAGCCGTACGCTAAATAATATCACCACTTTTACAGATCTTAAAAAAGGAGTGGCAAACGTGGATTTAGTCATCGAAGCTGCAACTGAAAACTTAGATTTAAAGTTAAAAATATTTAAGAGCTTAGAAGAGTTTACTACACCAGAAACTATTTTAGCAAGTAACACTTCTTCTATATCAATTACAAAAATTGCATCGGTAACCAAACGCGCAGACAAAGTAATAGGCATGCACTTTATGAATCCAGTGCCAATTATGAAATTAGTAGAAGTCATAAAAGGATACAACACAAGTGATAAAACTTATAAAATCATTGAAGAGTTATCCAAAAGTCTTTCTAAGACTCCAGTAGAAGTAAATGATTATCCAGGCTTTGTGGCGAATAGAATCTTAATGCCAATGCTAAATGAAGCCATAGAAACCTTGTATAACGGTGTTGCAGGCGTAGAGGAAATCGATACGGTTATGAAGCTTGGAATGGCACATCCTATGGGGCCATTACAGCTAGCAGACTTTATTGGGCTCGATGTATGTCTTTCTATCCTGGAAGTGATGCACGATGGATTTAAGAATCCTAAATATGCTCCTTGTCCATTATTGGTAAACATGGTTACCGCTGGGAAGTTAGGAATAAAGAGTGGCGAAGGCTTTTACGATTATAAAGAGAGCAAAAGAGCAGAGAAAATAGCGCCTATGTTCCAAAAATAATTTTTTAAAGTCTAGGGATTAAAATCCTTAACTTATAAGGCAGTTGTCTAAAATTACATCTTGGCAACTGCCTTGTTTAAAATATTTATATCACCGTGTTATTATGGCAAAAGTTTTTCCATTTCAAGCAGTACGTCCTACCCGTGACAAGGTAAACCTAATAGCAGCAAGACCGTATGATAGCTATACTCCAGAGGAAAGAGCATCGCGATTGCGAGACAACCCCTACTCTTTCTTGCATATTGTAAATCCTGGATATAAATATCAAAAAGAAAATACTACCGAGCAAGAACGCTATACCTTAGTCCGAAATAGATACCTAGAGTTTAAAGATGAAAACTATTTTATTCAAGACAAGAAGCCTAGCTTTTATGTCTATAAAATTGTAGATCATGACGGACAAACTACACGTGGTATTATTGCTACAGTAGATATTGAAGGTTATGAAAACAACACCATAAAAAAACACGAAGACACCCTTATTGAGCGCGAAAAACTATTTAAGGAATATATACATACCGTAGGTTTTAATCCGGAACCTGTGCTTTTAACCTATCCAGATAACGATACCTTAACCAGGATGATTCAAGAGATAATGAAGTCTCGTGCGGAATATGAATTTACCACCACCTATAGGGACACCCATTATTTATGGAATATAGACGACCCAAAACTAGTTGCAGCAATAAAGGGAGAGTTTGATAAATTAGATTCGCTATATATTGCCGACGGACATCATAGAACAGCCTCTGCTTATGAGTTATACAAGTTAAAAAAAGAAGCGAATGGCACACATACTGGAAAAGAGTCTTATAATTTCTTAATGAGTTATCTTATTCCAGAAAGCGATTTAAAAATATATGGTTTTAACCGACTCATCAAGGACTTAAATGGTTTGAGCAACGAAGAGTTTCTTATCCGATTAGATGCTATTTTTAGAATAAACAACAGAGGTCTAGAGTATTATAAGCCCACTCAAAAAAACCATTTTAGTATGTACTTAAATGGTAAGTTCTATTCTTTAAACTTACGAAAGAACATATACGCTGAAAACAACGCATTAGATGCGCTAGACGCTACCATTTTGTATAATACCGTTTTAAACCCTATATTAGGAATAGAAGATGTTCGCAACGACAAACGCCTAGATTATGCGCATGGGAAGAATGACATGGCGTATGTGCAGTCTATGGTAGACTCGGGAGAATATAGAGTTGGTTTTGGATTATTGCCCGTTACTACGGAGGAAATAAAAAGAGTAGCCGATGAAGGTTTGACCATGCCACCCAAGACAACCTATATTGAACCAAAGTTGCGAAACGGTATAACTATTTACGAATACTAAAATTTAATTAAGATTTTGCAAACAGTGACTATTGAACAGAATATTAAAAAATTAAAACAAAACCTACCAGAGAACGTAACGCTGGTAGCTGTTTCTAAAACAAAGAGCAACGAAGCTATAATGGAAGCATATAATGCTGGCCAGCGCATCTTTGGTGAAAATAGAGTACAAGAATTAGAAGGGAAGTATCCAGATTTACCAAAGGACATCCAATGGCACATGGTAGGACACTTACAACGAAATAAAGTAAGAGACATAGCACCATTTGTAAGCATGATTCATGCGGTAGATACCCCTAGATTGCTTCGAGAAATAAACAATCGAGCAAAAGCAAACGATCGCGTTATAGATTGTTTATTGCAGATGAAAATTGCAGAAGAAGACACAAAGCACGGTATGGATGCCACACAAATAAAAGAAATACTCGATAGCGAAAACTATAGGGAATATGAGAATGTTCGCGTTAGAGGACTTATGGCTATGGCTACTTTCACCGAAGATAAAGAGCAGTTAGACAGAGAGTTTAAAACCATTAGGGATCTTTATAACGAATTAAAAGAAGCTCATGATTTCGACACTTTATCCATTGGAATGAGTGGCGATTATCCAATAGCAATCGAAAACGGAAGCACTATGGTTCGTGTGGGAAGTGCTATCTTTGGAGATAGAGAGTAGATAGTAACGAACCAATTACTTAAGCTCATAATAATAGAACAAGAAAAGCATGTATGCAATTCTAGACATAGAAACCACTGGTGGAAAATATAACGAAGAAGGAATAACCGAAATAGCAATCTATAGATTCGACGGACATGAAATTGTAGATCAATTTGCTAGTTTGGTTAACCCGCAGAAGAAAATTCAACCCTTTGTTGTACAACTCACCGGAATTAACAATCAAATGCTACGATCGGCACCCAAGTTTCACGAAGTTGCTAGACGCATCGTGGAGATTACGGAAGGTTGTATCTTAATAGCACACAACGCTAAATTCGATGCAAGAATTTTATCCACCGAGTTTAGGCGTTTAGGGTATAACTACCAACGAAATACCATCTGTACGGTACAGCTCTCTAGACAGCTATTGCCAGCTATGCCGTCCTATAGCTTAGGGAAGCTAACCAAATCCTTGGGTATCCCCATAAAAGATAGACATAGAGCACAAGGAGATGCGTATGCTACCGTAACACTATTTAAAATATTGCTGAACAAAGACAAGGATAAAGAGATTATCAAGTCGTTCATCAATGCAAAAGATAACCAGGCTAATAGAAAAACAAAACTTCTTAAATTAGTAGAAACGGCACCACCAGAAACCGGCGTTTATTATTTGCATAATACCGAGGGAAACATACTATATATTGGTCAAAGCAGAAATATACGAAAAAGAATAAACCAACATTTTACTAGCACTACTGCCAAGAATAAGAAAATACAAAAAGAGGTGGTCAAAATAAGCTACGCGCTAACAGGAAACCCTCTTATAGCTAGGCTTAAAATGGAAGAAGATATTTTAAATACCAAACCTAAATATACCAGGAGAAGTAAAAAAGCACTACTTCCCTATCAACTAATTCAAAGCAAAGACTCAGAAGGATATTTGAATCTTAGGATTGAAAAAACGGATTTGCGAAAACGTCCCATAATGACTTTTAAGAGCTTATCTGTTGCACGTCAGAACTTGATTCGGATAACGGAAGAGTTCGATTTACCGTATGATAAAAACGGTTTACCTCAGGTAAAAACAAGTCAAGAAAAGACATTAAGTGTAAAGGAATACAATGCTCGGGTACAATCCTTTTTAGATAAATACTTGCATAAGCAACAAACGCAATTGCTCATAGATAAAGGACGAGAGGTGGGAGAGCATAGCGTTATCTTCCTAAAAAATGGGATTTATAAAGGCTACGGGTTTTATACATTAAACCATCAAATAACCAAAAGCAGTATTTTAGAAAAGATTTTGGTTGTTCCAAAAAACGATCGTTATGCCCGACATATTATAGATGATTACCTTTTGGAGAGCAATGTGCAGAAAACACTCCCAATAACCATTGACGACCACTAGATTAATATTTAATAAAAAATCTTTATGGCTACTACAACGCCTGTATTGATAAATGTGGTAGGACCAACAGCAATTGGAAAAACCAAACTAGCTATAAAGTTGGCTGCTTATTTTAATACAGAAATACTATCGGCAGATTCAAGGCAATTTTATAAAGAATTATCTATAGGTACTGCAGCCCCCACTTCAAAAGAGCTAGCCGCAGCACCACACCATTTCATACAAAACAGAAGCATTACAGAAGATTATAGTGTAGGCGCCTATGAACGAGATGCCTTGAAGACGTTAAAGAAGCTTTTTGAGCATCACAATCTTGTTATTGCAGTTGGTGGTTCTGGTCTTTATATAGATGCGTTAAACAAAGGTTTAAACAGCTTTCCCAAAGTAAACCCGAAGGTGAAAGAAGAGATTGCCAAAAAGTTTGCTGCAGATGGCATCGCATATCTTCAAAACGAATTGAAGACCATAGATCCTGAGTATTATAATAAAGTTGACTTGAATAACCATACACGCTTGTTACGTGCTTTAGAAGTAAGTAAAACTAGTGGTAAGCCTTATTCTAGTTTTTTGAATGTAGAAAAAGAGCCGAGATACTTTAAAAGCATTTATGTTGGATTAATGGCAGAAAGAGAGGTATTGTATAATCGGATAAATATTCGAGTAGACAAAATGATGGCCGATGGTTTATTAGAAGAAGTAAAATCGGTTATCGGTTATCGTAATCACAATGCTTTACAAACAGTTGGATACAAAGAGTTGTTCCAATATTTAGACGCAGAATTATCGCTAGAACAAGCTATTCAGGAGATTAAGAAAAACTCTCGGCGTTATGCCAAACGACAGCTTACTTGGTTTAAGCGGAATCCCGATACCATCTGGGTAGACTTTGAAACTCCATTTTCTGGCATCCTAAAAAAAGTAAAAAGTGCTTTGTAAATTAATCCAAAGCACTTTTTAACAACACTTAAAAACGCTATTCTTTTTACTGATCTACTTCACTGTAAACAACCAAACGGAAACCTTCTCCATGAATGTTTACAATCTCCACATCATCATCTATGCTTAAGTATTTACGTAGTTTGGCAATATAAACATCCATACTACGAGAAGTAAAGTAGTTATCGTCTCTCCAAATTTTTATAAGTGCAAGTTCGCGTGGCATTAAGTCATTTTTATGCAATGCTAACATGCGCAGCAAATCGTTTTCTTTTGGCGATAGCTTAATTGGCTCTTGGTCCTTATAAGTCAAGAAACGAAGTTTTGAGTTTAGGAAGAAGTTTCCTATTTCGAATTCAAACTGTTTGCTATCAGCAACCGACTCTGTTGCTTTTCTTTGTATAATAGCTTGAATTTTCATCAATAGCACTTCGCTATCAAAAGGCTTATTTAGGTAATCGTCTGCTCCTACTTTGTACCCTTTTAATACGTCTTCTTTCATAGACTTAGCTGTCAAGAAAATAATAGGTACTTCTTCATTTCTATCTCTAATCTCTTTAGCTAATGTATATCCATCTTTATAAGGCATCATCACATCTAAAATGCACAGGTCGAAATCATCTTTCTTGAATTTTTCGAATCCTTCCATTCCATTTTTTGCATGTGTAACGTCGTAATCGTTCATTGCCAAATAATCCTTTAGTACTGTTCCAAAGTTCGGATCGTCTTCGACAAGTAGAATCTTTTTGTTTTTAGTTTCCATAATTTATGATATTAAGTGTAATTTTAAAATAAATGTACTGCCCTTCCCCTTTTCACTTTCTACATTTATTGTAGCATCGTGTTCGTCTAAGATGCGATGTACATAGGCAAGTCCTAAACCATGCCCTTTTACGTTGTGGACATTTCCACTAGGTTCTCTATAAAATTTATCAAAAATCTTATCTAGAGATTGTTTATCCATTCCTAATCCTTGATCGCGAATTTTCACGATGATGGAATCTTTCGTATTTTCTGTGTAAATATCTATTTTAGGTGCATCCTCAGAGTATTTTACTGCATTGTCTAAAATATTTACAAACACGTTAATCATGTGGGAATCGTTTACCAAAACCCCAGAATGCAACGCTCCAAAGTGCGTTTGAATATATCCACCTCGATTCTCAACTATCAACTCAACATGCGACATAGCATCCTGAATCAAATCGTGAAGTTCTACCTTTTCTTTGGGTAGGTCCAATTCATTGTTTTCTAGTTTAGAAATTCGAAGAACATTCTCTACCTGTTCTAGCATTCGTCTATTTTCTTCCCGCACCATACTGAGATACTTCTGTGAAAGCTCCTCACTACTCTTTACTTTCGGATTTTTTAAAGCATCCAATGCTAAGTTTATCGTAGAGATCGGCGTCTTTAGCTCGTGCGTCATATTGTTTATAAAGTCTGTCTTAATATCTGCTAATTGACGTTGTCTAAAAATCTGCGACAAAGCACTTCCATAAGCCAGTAAAATAACCGATGTAAATACAATTGTTAGTATGATCATACCAATCATAGATCCAAGAACTTCTCTTCCTTTCTCCGGAAAGTTTACATACAACTCATAATTTGTCTGCTTATTGTTGTTTGCAAATAGGGAAACTTTGTAGGTCTTTTCGGGATCCATATAAAACCCAGAGGATCGAACATTCGTGGCCATATTTGCATCAAAAACAGCAAAATCAAAAGCGGTACGCATACCCAATAAATCAAGCTCTTCTTTTATTACCTCCTCTACTTCTTCTATCGATACTCTATTGTGTAAAGGTAATCTAGAGGCGATTTCCGAAAATACATCTTCAAACTGTCTGCGTTCATAATCGCGTAATCTGCTAAACAATTCTTCTATGCTTTGCATCTGTCCATGCGTTCCATCGATAGAGCTAAGAACTTTAACCACTCTTTTACTATTCGTAATTTTCTTAAATTCAATACTATCTGTAGTAGTGTCAAGAAAATCGGAATTTAACTTATAGTTTTCCTCCAATACCCCATCTAGAAACGTATAGGTCTCCGTATTGTCTTCATTACGAATAGTATACATTAATTCCGATAAGTTTACATTATCGGGCTTCAATTCATTATCGGCTACTGCACTGAATAACGCGTAATAATGATCGGTTTCTATCTGTTGTATTTTTTTTGAGCTAGCTAGCAAAACTTGACGTACGTTTACCGTAAACTGCTCTTCCTTAGTTTTATAGGCGTTTATAATCCAATAAGCCTGCACGGAAATTATTCCCAATAAGGATAGCGACATCAATGCTATAAGTATCCCAAAGAGCTTTTTATTCATATAGACAAATTTAGTTTTTTAACAATTAAAAAGTGGGCGGTTTAACCAAAGCTTAACAAGATTTATACTAAGTATAGGCTTTTAGTATTTAGATAAAATTCTATGTAGACTTTTAACTTCTTTCTTTGTGTCCTCTAAATTATGATTATGAATGATATAATCCGCTAAAGGCGACTTTTTAGCATCAGACCATTGGTTTTTCATCCGATCCAATACCTTCTCTTTTTGTACTCCATCACGTTTCATAACACGTGCTATACGCTCTTCTTCATCGGCTACCACGAGAATTGTTTTATCGCAACGTTTATAACTTCCATTTTCAAAGAGTATGGCTACTTCTTTAATACAATAGGGGGCGTTCTGCTTTTTTTTCCATTCTTGGAAATGGGTTTCCACTCTAGGGTGAATAATATTATTTGTTTTCTCTAAGAGTTGGGAGTCATTAAAAATCTTATCGGCCATAAATTTTCTGTCCAACTGCCCATCCTTATAAACGTTTTTTCCTAATAAATGTTGTAGTGCCTCGCGTATTTCGCAAGAAGTATGCATAAGATTCTTAGCTTCGGTATCTGCGATGTATATCGGAATTCCATATTCCTCAAACATGCGAGCTACCGTCGTTTTTCCACTTCCTATTCCTCCTGTTAATCCTATTGTTTTCATTTGAATATCAAATAATCAATTTCTACCTCACTTAATTTCACATCATATATATGTGCTGGCGAGGACTTTAGCTTGGCATATAACACACCATCTTCTTCATTTCGTTTATTATAGTCACATTCTACCACAAAATCAACCTCCGAAATGTCATTAAATAAATCGACGTCCACATCTACCATAAGCGATATTACCTCAGGAATCAACATTAAAGTTACATTGCTAGGCTTATTGATTACCGTAATAGGGACTTGGATGTTTTTCTGTGTATACTCCGCCACTTTTATACTAGCAGTAACTTCGTCTAAGTCCAGAAAGGTCTTCTCGAATTTTGGGACTTTTAACTTGATCTTTTTTTCTAAATCTTTATTTACATTCTTAGCTTCCCATTTGGCTGTATACACAAATTTAATACTATCCAATACCTGCGAGGGTGCAGAAAGCATTACTCGTGAGGGTGTTATTTGAATGCTATCTACTTGTCGGAATCCCTTTTGCAGCTGAATTTCTGCATCTATAATTATCGGTACTTCTTTATTTGCAATACGATCTAATTGCACCTCTATACTTTTCTGCGAAGTATTGCTTAAAAAAGCTTCCCGATCCAATTCTTTAGAAACCTCCTCTTCTATAGCTTCTCGGTGTATAACAATACTTTTTCCACCTTCTTTATAGTATTTATTTAGGTTCAACGCCATTTTTGGTGGCTTTACTCGGTAATAAAGAAACTCAAATCCATTTGCGGAATAGTTCACCTGCACAGAATTCGGCGCATCGCTTAAGAGGGTGTTTTCTGGTAAATTGTGATATTCTAATTGCACTTTTACATTGGAGGAATACTGCTTAGAAAACTTAGTTAGCACCCACAATAGCGTAGAAAAAAATAAAAAGAATAAAAATATTTTTGGTTTACTCTGCTTTTTGATTTTCGAATTAGCCATAATTGGTGATTTTTATTAATGAAAACTAAGATTCATCAAAAAATAGTTCTGGAAAAGTCTTCTCCGGGTTTTTAGATAACACCTGCACTTGCAAATATACTTTAAGATAGCCTGTACCATATCCATAAAACTGTATAAACATAGCGATTACCGACAAGAATCCGATATACAGACTCTTATTTTTTATTGCAGAATCAAAAAATATAAGGAGCACATAACTAGCAAGAGGTAAAATAAAAATAGGATTGAACCAGGCTAAAATAATACTAACTAAAGTGAAAAAGCAAAATATAGTAGGAAAGAAAAAGGTTGGCTTTGCAGTCTCAGGATGCCGAACGTTTAATATAGGTCGAACTTTCCCGAACTTATTCACCTGCTTATAAAAAGTCTTCCAAGAGATTCTTCTTTTGTGGTAGACAGCAGCATTAGGTATAAAGGCGGTTTCCATGCCTGCCTTGCGGATACGTGCCGATAAATCGGGATCCTCGCCAGGGTGGATTCTATCGAACCCTTGGGTCTCTTCGAAAGCTCTTTGAGAGATTCCCATATTAAAACTTCTAGGCTCAAAACGTCCTACTTGCTTTTTATTTCCGCGAATACCTCCAGTAGTAAACAAGGAGGTCATGGTATAATTAATCGCTTTTTGAACCGGTGTAAAGCTATCTAAGGCAGCATCTGCACCACCAAAGCAATCGTAATAGGTGGTGGATAAAAAAGCGTCTACCTCCGTTAAATAATGTGGAGGAAGCAAACAATCGGAATCTAGAATGATATAATAATTTCCCTTGGCACGTTGCATTCCATAGTTTCTAGAAGGACCCGGTCCGGAATTAGGTTTATAATAATAGGTGATGTGCAATCGGTCTAAAAATTGCTCTACTACCGATTTGCATGTTTCCTTGGAACCATCTTCTACAATAACTATCTCATAATCTCTAGAGAAGGTCATTTTAGTCATACTATCTAACAACTCCAAGATTTCTTGAGGTCGGTTGTATACAGGAATTACAAAAGAGTAGTAGCGTTCTTGGTGTTCCATAGTCCGAAAGGAAATATATAATTTAAAAAGACTGTCTAAAGCAGACAGTCTTTTCAAATATTTTGATTTGGTATTTTTTTATTTTTTATCAAAAAGCTCCATCACTTGTGTACTGATTCCCATATTGGAGAACCCTCCGTCGTGGAATAGGTTTTGCAAGGTAACTTTCTTGGTTAAATCGCTGAACAGTGTAATTGTATAGTCTGCACACTCTTCTGCTGTAGCATTCCCTAGTGGCGCCATAGCTCCAGCATAGTTCATGAAATTATCAAATCCTTTTACTCCTTGTCCAGCCGTAGTCATAGTTGGCGACTGTGAGATGGTATTTACACGTACCTTCTTCTCCTTTCCGAAGAAGTAACCAAAGCTACGTGCTACGGATTCTAGATAGGCTTTATTATCGGCCATATCATTATAATCTGGGAACACACGTTGTGCCGCCATATAAGTAAGTCCAACAATACTTCCCCACTCATTCATAGCATCTTTTTGGTAAAGTACTTGCATGGTTTTATGGAAAGATAACGCAGAAATATCCCAACCTTTAGTAGTCCAATCGTATTTCTGATCGGTGTAGGATTTTCCTTTACGAACATTTACAGACATGCCAATAGCGTGTAATACAAAGTCTATTTTACCGCCTAGAATCTCCATAGATTTCTCTACTAGATTTTCTAGATCCTCTATACTAGTTGCATCTGCAGCAATAACTTGTGAGTTAGTCTTTTTTGCTAACTCATCGATTTCTCCCATTCGTAAAGCGATAGGTGCGTTTGTTAGTACAAACTCTCCTCCTTCTTCATGAATGCGCTCGGCGGTTTTCCATGCGATTGAATCTTCGTTCAATGCACCAAAGATTATTCCTTTTTTTCCTTTTAATAAGTTATAGGCCATAATATCTAAATTTCTTTTACTAAGCGTAAATATACATATTAATTAAGTAACTCTCTAGCATGGCTCAAGGCCGATTCCGTTCGGTTTTCTCCACCTATCATCCCTGCTATTTCATATATTCTTGCATCGCCATCCAATACTTTAAGATTGGTAACCGTGCGGTGTTCTAAATCTTCTTTATAAATCTTGAGGTGTTGCGAGCCTTTAGCGGCGATTTGCGGTAGATGGGTAATACATAGCAGCTGCATACTTTTGCTCATCTCCCCCATTACATGTGCAATTTTTGTAGCAATTTCGCCAGAAACGCCAGTATCAATTTCATCGAATACCAAAGTTGGCAATTCTTTATATTTTGCTAAAACCGCTTTTATGGAAAGCATAATTCTACTTAATTCCCCACCAGAAGCTACTCTTTCAATCGGACCAAACGCCAAACCTTTGTTTGCAGTAAACAACAAATCTAATTTATCCAAACCAGTAGTATTAAAGGTTTTGATTGATTCTAAATTAAATTTAAATTGAGCATTAGGCATTCCTAAACTTTCCAATCTAGTCTCTAGTTGTTTTTTTAACGACGGAATAGCTTTCATGCGCTTCTGATGCAATTCCTTAGCTTGAGAAGATAAAATAGATTCCATTTTATGTATCTCATCGGACACCTCTTTTATGTCTTCTTCTAGATTCGTGCTACTAGCAACCTTAATTTTTAAATCCTCTCGAAGTGCAAGTAACTCCTCGATTGTGGCGGAGGAATGTTTTTGCTGTAATTGATATATTTGTTGTAATCGTGTGTCTAACTTTGCTAGTGTAGCTGGATCGGCTTCTTGTTCTTGAAGCGCTTGTGCCATACTATTTTCCAAGTCTTCTAATTCGATAACTATGCTATTTGCTCGTTCCCAAAAGCTTTTAAACTCGGAAGATACATTTTGAAAGCCACTTAATGTCCTACGAATCTGCTTTAAGCTACTTACTACCCCTACTTCATCTGCTTCTAATCGCTGTAGCACTTCTCCAAAGCCTTCTTGTATTTGCTCAAAGTTACGCAGGGTTTCATATTCCTCTTCTAGAGCTACAAGGTCTAATCCGTCAAGATTTGCATCGACCAATTCTTGGTATAAAAAACTTTGATAGTCTAGCTCTTTTACAGCCTCATTATGGGCTTCTTTTAAAGCAATTAACTTAGTTTTTAGCGCGGAAAACTTTTTGAAATTAGCTTGATAACTTTTAAGAAGCTCTGTATTATAGGCTAAAGTGTCGATTACCTCCAATTGGAATTTATCTGAGACTAAGCTCAGTGTTTCGTGTTGGCTATGAATATCTACTAGATGTGGTGCTACGGCTTGTAATTGTGTAAGAGTAACTGGGCTATCGTTTACAAAAGCTCTAGATTTACCTTGTGGTAAAAGCTCTCGTCTAATTATTGTATGATCATCATAATCTAGATCATTGGCTTGAAAAAGACTTTTCAAGTTCATTTTATCCAATAAAAATACGGCCTCAATAATACATTTCTCCTCTGGATTTTTAACCGAACTCAAATCGGCTCTTTTCCCCAATAGCAAAGATAGCGCTCCTAGAACAATAGATTTCCCAGCTCCTGTTTCTCCAGTAATGGTGGTTAATCCAGATTCTAGTTGCACCTGAATATCTTCTATTAAAGCATAATTTTTTATAGCTAAAGAGACAATCAAAGTAGTGAATTTAGTTAGTTAAGGTATGCAAACTCAATCAAAATCGGATTTCTCCCCATTCTTTTCTTTTGGTAGGTGCAATTCTGTTTAAGTTGTCGATCAATTTTGCAACTTCTACCGTAGGCCCATCACTAAAAATCGTTTGGATTTCTTGACTCTTCGCATCGAAGAAGGTACGCAATAAATAGGAGTTTGGTCTTTTATCATTTACCCCTCGTAGTACTGTAATAGCCTCAATAATATTCTCTTTTGCTTTTTTTGGGTCTTTATGCATCAAATCCAGACCTTGTCGATGATAAAGATACATGGCTTGGTGAAAGTCACTATAGACCGAAGAAAGCAATGCATCGTTTAAGCTATATCTTGTTTGCGTTCCATCCGAAGAACTCCAGCCTGCAAAGTTATTCCCGCTTGCGGTATTGACTATTTGTTTGGCTATGGCAAAATATTGTTCTCCTCGGTTTTCTTCAAAGCTATCTGCATCCAATCCTAATATAGTATACAGATGGTACGCTATTATAGACACCAGATTGGACTCCGAGCTGTTTATGTTGAATTCTAAAGCTTCATGCTCGGTATATTGAAAAGAAGCTTGCCTATCGTTCACATTATAAATTTGCGACAGATACATACCCCCAAATACAGGGCGTACTGCTTGTACTTGCAATGTTGCTCGGAAATTATTGGAGTCAAAACTAGAAATCAACAACGTGAAGTCCGCACCAATTCGCTCATGTATTTCGTAACGCTCACTTGTCCAGGTATTGTTGTTTATCAACTCTGATAATTGCTGCTCTAAGGTTTTAAATATCTGTTGGTTTTGCTGACCTGTTTGCTGTGCATCTATGCGAACATTGGCAATAAACTCTTGTGCATTTAATAGTGGCATAACCCCTAAAAATAATAAACTAACGAGAAATATCTTACGCATGACTATGTTCTACTATATAGTTAAAAATATCTTTTGCGACTTCGGTTTTCGTTTTTAAATCGAATTCCTGAAACACGCCTTTTTTATTTATAAGAGTTACCTTATTGGTGTCGGTAGCAAAACCCGACCCTGGGTCTCTTAAGGAATTAAGTACAATTAAATCTAGATTCTTGCTTTCTAGCTTTCCTTTTGCATTCTCCACCTCATTTTGGGTTTCTAAAGCAAATCCGACTAAAAACTGCGATTTTTTAATCTTCCCTAAGGATTTTAAAATGTCTTTAGTCTTTGTTAATTCTAGATAAAACTCTTCCGTTTTCTTTTTAATCTTTTCTTCTCCTACGTGTACTGGTGTGTAGTCGGCAACTGCAGCACTAAGAATAGCTATATCGCAACTTGCGTAATGCTTATGAGTTTCTTCGTACATCTCTGCTGCAGAAGTAACCGATATCCGTTTAATACTTGGATTTTTAAGTTGTAAATGCACTGGTCCTGAAACAAGAATCACCTCAGCCCCTAAAGTTGCTGCATGCTCTGCCAAGGCATACCCCATTTTACCAGAGGAGTGATTTCCTATATACCTAACTGGATCGATAGCTTCGTAGGTTGGCCCTGCGGTTAGAAGCACCTTTTTACCAGAAAGCGTTTTTTTTGTTTCCTTTAGTCTACCGCTTATAAAAGTTAAAATATTTTCTGGCTCTGCCATTCTTCCCTGCCCAATAAGTCCACTTGCCAACTCGCCTTCCTCTGCAGGGATTTGAATATTGCCGTAGCTTTCTAAGAGCTCGAAATTGCGCTTGGTGCTCGGATGTTGATACATATCCAAGTCCATAGCAGGTGCATAGAAAACCGGACAATCTGCCGACATATAGACTGCCATCAGGAAGTTATCACAGGCACCATTTACCATTTTAGAAATGGTGTTTGCTGTTGCTGGAGCTATAAGCATTACATCCGCCCAAAGTGCCAACTCTACATGATTATTCCATGTGCCATCGGTTTCTAAGTCCTTATAAAAGTCGGTATAAACCTCATTTTTAGATAAAGTGGAGAGTGTTAGTGGAGTTATAAAATTAGTGGCATCAGGAGTCATTATAACCTTGACCTCTGCGCCACTCTTAATTAGCAATCGTACAAGGCTTGCTACTTTATAAGCGGCAATACCTCCAGATACTCCTACTACTATTTTTTTATTTTTCAACATAGTATCTTACACTCTCTTAATCCTTATATATCCTGATCGTCTTTTGTATTTCGGTGGTAGATATTTCCTTTCAACCACTCTTCTACGGCAAGAGCATGTGCTTTTGGTAGACGTTCATAATAACGCGAAACCTCTATTTGCTCACGGTTTTCGAAAATCTCTTCTAGACTTTCGCTATGCATAGCAAACTCATCTAACTTCTCTAGTAATTCTTTACGAACGTCAAGATTAATCTGTTCGGTTCTTTTAGCTATTATAGAAATGGCTTCAAAAATATTATCTGTAGGCTCTTCTATTTTTAATCTATCAAGAGTTACCGTATTAATCGGCGCTTTAGAATTTTTAATATCAATCATAGTACTATATTTTAGCTCGTTATTTCTTCTTTTATTAAATCTTTTTCAATTTTCTCCAGCAATTCCTCTGCTTCTTCAGAGAACTCAGCATCTTTATAATATTTTAAATACTCTCTATGGAATTCCTTAGCTGCTTCTAGTCGTTCTTGCACCAAAGTTGGAACACTGTTTTTTGCTAACAAATAGGCTGCTTCCGTTCGTCGAAGATATGCCTCCTCTTGAAATTCTGACCCAGAGTATTTATTGACGAAAAGAGTGAAACTTGCAATAGCTGCCTTGTAATCCATAATGCGTAAATACTGCTTTGCAATTTCAAAATCCTTGCGCTGTAACTTCGTTTGTAATTCTGCAGACAATGCATTCGCGTCGTCCTGATAAGCAGAATCAGAATACTCGGTTAGAAAAACCTGTATTTTCTCCAATGCCGTCTCAGTATCTTGCGTGTCTAAGGTATATTTTTTTGCTTGTGCTAAATTATAAAAGCTTTCTACAGATCGGTATGCAGCGACTTCTGCGCTATCGCTTTTCGGATATGATATGGCGAAACGCTCGTAATTATAACTCGCATCATAATAATCTTTTAAATGATAGAAGTTAGTTGCATACAAAAACTGTAAACGCTCTGCTTCTGGCTTTCCTCTATATACTGGCACAATTTGCTCATAAAGTCGAAGAGACTTTCTGTACTTCCCCGCATTAAACAAGGAATCTGCCATGGTATATTTTCTTCCAATATCGGTTTCTTTCAACACCTTTTGGTATTCTCCACAAGACACCAAAGTGGTTGCTAAACAAAGTAATATTATTATTGATCTCATAGGCTTAGGATACATCCTGCAAAGGTAATTATTATATTCGAGACTTTAAAAATTCTATAGGCTTCAAAACGAAGTAATTCTAAGTTAATTTTATAACTGACGTAATTCCATATCTATTTTGTTCGCCAAATCGGCACTAATACCTACCAGAGGTAGTCGCAAGATATTTTCACTAATTCCTTTCTTTTTCAATACATACTTAATCCCCGCTGGATTTCCTTCTTCAAAAATAGAATCGATTATAGGCATCACCCTATAATGCAACTCGAATGCCTTTTGAATCTCTCCTTTTTGACCTAAGTGAACCATATCCGAAAATAACTTGGGCACCCCTTGCCCTATAACAGAAATAACACCAGCACCACCAGCAACGATTAGTGGAAGTGCTAACATATCGTCTCCCGAAATAACCAAGAAATCTTTTGGCACACTACGCAACAATCGCAACACCTGTTCCATATCACCTGCAGCTTCTTTAATTCCAATAATATTGGAACAATCTTTGGCCAATCTTACCACCGTTTCTGATGCTATATTTGAGCTAGTTCGTCCTGGCACGTTATACAAGATAATAGGCTTAGGACTAGCTTCTGAAAGTGTTTTATAATGTTGATAAATTCCTTCTTGTGTAGGCTTGTTATAATAGGGTGAAACAGATAAAACGGCATCAAAATCAGTCAAATCGATAGTTTTCAAATCTTCTACTACGGACTGCGTATTATTACCGCCTACTCCAAGAACCAATGGGATTTTTCCTAAAGTAACTTTTTTAATCGTATCGATAACCAGTTCCTTCTCATCTGTATTTAGGGTAGCAGTTTCCCCTGTTGTTCCTAAAACCACTAGATAATCTGTTCCATTATCGATATTGTACTGAACTAGACGTATCAATGCTTCAGTATCGACTGATAAATCTTTTTTGAATGGCGTAATCAAAGCAACTCCCATTCCGCGTAAGCTATCTATTTTCATCTGTTCTATGTATTTAAAATAAGTTATTAAATTTTTAATTCCTTTTAAAAGAAGTCCAAATTACTTCTCCAAGAAGTTTAAAAACTCTTCTTCCTTTACAATCTGCACGCCAATTTTCTCGGCAGCTTCCAATTTGCTCGGTCCCATGTTATCCCCTGCCACTAGCATGGTTGTTTTTCCAGAAACGGAAGAGGTTACTTTTCCGCCATTATCTTCAATTAGTTTTTTAAGGTCTCTACGACTAATTTTATGGAAAACTCCTGAGATTACAAATGTACTACCAGCCAATTTATCTGTTCTTCCTTCTAATTCTTCTGGAGCTATTTGCAATTGGACACCATAGTTCTTTAAACGCTCTACGATATCTCTATTTTTCTCTTCTGCGAAAAACGTCGACACACTGGTTGCGATCGACTCTCCTACCTCATCTACCGTTAATAAGTCCTCTTTGGATGCGTTCTCAATAGCCTCGATAGAATGATAGTGCTGTGCTAATTTCTTCGCTACGGTCTCTCCTACATAACGTATTCCCAGCGCATAAAGTACACGCTCGAAAGGAATTTTCTTAGAGTCTTCAATTCCTTGTATCAGGTTATTTGCACTTCGCTCTGCCATTCTATCTAGCGGTAATATTTGCTCTTTTGTAAGCTCATACAAGTCGGCTGGCGATTCAATAAGATGGCTATCTACCAACAACCCCACTGTCTCGTCCCCCAAGCCTTGTACATCCATCGCTTTTCTTGATATAAAATGCTGAATTCTTCCTTTTACTTGAGGCGGACATCCAGTTGCATTTGGACAATAGTGTTGCACTTCCCCTTCTGCGCGAATCAATTCTGTTCCACATTCCGGACAGTATGAGATATACTGAACTTCTTGGCTGTCTGACTTTCGCTTGGTATAGTCAACTCCTAAAATCTTTGGAATGATCTCGCCCCCTTTTTCTACAAAAACCGTGTCTCCTATTCTAACATCTACTCTTTTTATTTGATCTGCATTGTGCAAAGAGGCTCTTCTTACCGTACTTCCATCCAAATCTACAGGCTCTAAGTTGGCTACAGGCGTAATAGCACCCGTTCTGCCTACCTGGTAGGTGATAGAATTTAGCACAGTAGAAACCTGGGTAGCTTTAAACTTATAAGACATAGCCCATCTAGGTGCTTTGGCAGTAAAGCCTAAATCTTCTTGTTGGTGTAGATTATTTACTTTAATGACAATCCCATCTATTTCGAATGGCAAAGTCATTCGGCGCTCTTCCCAGTAAGATATAAACGCAATCACTTCTTCCATAGATTTTGCCTCGATGGTTTCTTCGGAGACTTTAAAACCCCAGGTCTTAGCTTTCTTCAAGGCTTCCACATGCGAATCTCCAATATACGCATCGGTTACCACTGCGAAAATAAAACAATCTAAAGGACGTCTAGAAACCTCTGTACTATCTTGCAATTTTAAAGTACCCGATGCAGTATTTCTTGGATTCCTAAAAAGCTCCAAGCCTTCTTCTTCTCGCTTTTCATTTAACTCTGCAAATCCAAGCAAAGGCATGATAATCTCTCCTCTAACATCGAAACGAGAAGGATACTCTCCTTGTAAAACAAGTGGTACAGAAGGAATGGTTTTTACGTTATTGGTCACATCGTCTCCCTGCGTACCATCGCCACGAGTTACTGCACGTAATAATTGGCCATCCTGATAAGTGATACTAATCGAAGCACCATCAAATTTTAGTTCGCAGGAGTATGTCACTTCCTCACCAATACCGCGTTGTATACGCTTCTCCCAATCTTGTAAATCCTCAATGGAATAAGAGTTTGCAAGGGAATACATGGGCATGTCGTGCACTACCGTCGGAAAAAGCTTAGTTATTGATCCACCTACACGCATTGTTGGTGAGTTTGGATCTTCAAACTCTGGATGTTTTTCTTCTAAGCTCTGAAGCTCCTCCATAAGCTTATCGAAATCGTAATCCGATATCGAAGGTTCGTCTAACACATAGTACTTATAGTTATGCTCATGCAACTCTTTTCGTAAAACTTCTATTCTATCTTTTACTCCCATATTTATTACTTACTCTATATTTCTTTTAACTGTTTTCTACTTTTGCATACATCTTCTGCTGTCATAAAAGCTGTTCTCTATCTACGACAACGCATCATCCGATCTCGACCAAAGATATCTTTTTTAACTTGAATAGTATGCCAACCTATTTCCTTAGCCATTTTAATAGTTTCTTCGGAAAAACGCTCATTGATTTCAAAATAAACGCTTCCTCTCTCTTTTACTGCTTTGTTTGCCACTTGCAATATTCTTCTATAAAATATAAGTGGATCGGAATCGTCTACAAAAAGTGCTAAGCTTGGCTCGAATTCCAAAACATTCGAACGCATCTGCAACTTCTCTGTTTCACAAACATAAGGTGGGTTAGACACCATAAAGTCTAAATCCCCTATGGGCAAGCTATTCTTTAAAATATCTAACTGCAAGACATCAAGAGGTAACTCTAGCTCTTTTGCATTCTGTTTTACAACTTCTAAAGCTTCTGATGAAACATCTATAGCGGTTATTTCTGATTGCGTTAAGTTCTTTTTTAAAGCCAATGCGATACATCCACTTCCAGTACCAATATCTACCGCCTTAATTTTGTTTTTCGTTTTTTCAAAATCGTTCAAAATCCATGAAACCAACTCTTCTGTCTCTGGTCTTGGTATTAACGTAGCCGAGTTCACCTTTATTGACAAACCATAGAAACTCGTTTTCCCTAAGATATATTGAATTGGTTCTTGTTTTAGCAATCTTTCTAGTGCGCGCTGCAATAGATTCAATTCAGACCCAGTCAAAACTTCCTGTGCGCGTAAAGCGGCTTCTACACGAGTAATGCCCATATACTCCTCGAGCAGTAATCCATAGATTCCAGCTATTTCCGTTTCAGGATAAATCGCTTCTAACTGGCTATAAAACTCTTGTCTAAATTGAATCAATGTCACCGTTTATATTTTTGGGATAACAAAATTAGCATTTAAAACCTGCATTTACTCCCAAGGACGAATTAAATAATAAATAAGCTATCCTACTTTTTCTGATTAAATAAAATAGTCGTACAATTACCATACTCACAAGTATTCCTCAATACTCGCATATAGAAACGAAATCCATTTATTTTCTTGTATTTTTGAGAATTAAATTTTCTTAAAATGAGTCCTACTTCCCTTGAAGACGAAAAATATATGTTACGCTGTATCCAATTAGCTAGAAATGGCTTTGGCACTACCTACCCCAATCCAATGGTAGGTTGCGTGATTGTACACAAGAAAAAAATCATTGGAGAAGGCTGGCATTATATAAGCGGAGAACCACATGCCGAGGTAATGGCCATTCGCTCTGTGAAAGACAAAGAGTTATTGAAAGACGCCACTATATATGTAAGCTTAGAACCTTGCAGTTATACAGGAAAAACGCCTCCTTGCTCGGATTTAATCATCGAACACAAAATTCCTAGAGTAGTAATTGGCAGTAGCGATCCACATCCCAATGTATCTGGAAAAGGCATCGAACGACTAAAAAATGCTGGAATTGAAGTGCTAGCTGGCGTTTGCAAATCAGAATGCGATGTTCTAAACAAAAGGTTTTTTACTTTCCACACTAAGAAAAGGCCTTATATTATTTTGAAATGGGCAGCAACTAAAGACGGTTTTATAGCGCCTTTAGAACAGAATGAAGGAGAGCCTTTCTGGATCACCTCCCCTATTTCAAAGCAATTGGTCCACCTATGGCGCAGTCAAGAAGCAAGTATTATGGTAGGAACCAATACGGCGATAAAAGACAATCCTAGATTGGACACGCGCGAAGTAGCTGGAAATAATCCTGTACGATTAACTATTGATAAAGACCTAAGGATACCAAGCGGTCATGCTTTATTAAAAAATGACATTCCTACGGTAATCTTTACCTTCAAAGCAAAAAAGAGCCTTGCGAATCTTCATTATGAAAAGTTAGATCCAACCGAGAATATTCCTAAACAGATGCTTTCTTATTGCTACAATAACAATTTACAATCTATTATCATTGAAGGTGGCACCAGCTTATTACAAAGCTATATAGATTTGGACTTGTGGGATGAAGCACGTGTATTTACAGGCAAGAGTATGCTAGAAAACGGTATTTTGCAACCTATTTTAAATGCTGTTTATTATAGAAAAGAAAAATCGGCTGAGGATACTTTATGCTATTATAGAAATGTAAAACAAGAGTAGCACTACTTTTACGAAAAGAAGATTTTGATAAATGCAGACTAGGCTATGGCTTAGATTTTATCGAATTTTATTTATTTATTTTAAGCACGACCAATAGATGAAAACTATGGCAACAAAACTTATTTACATTGAAGAATAAATTTTTAGGAAGTACGCTTATAGTCGCTGGCACGACAATAGGCGGAGGAATGCTGGCCATGCCAATCATATCGGCTGCAATCGGTTTTAAAGCTATAGCACTTATCTTAGTCAGCGTTTGGTTGGTGATGTGTTACACAGCACTGCTGTTTGTAGAAGTGTACCAATACACCTCTATTAAAGAAGGCTTTAATACGCTTACGCAAAAATACCTAGGCAACTGGGCAAGCCTTACTACAGCAATTTGCATGATGGCTTTGATGTATGCCTTACTAGCTGCTTACATATCTGGTGGTGGCGATGTACTTACCGAAAATCTTAGCCAGTGGTTTAAAGTAGAAGCCCCTTCTGAATTGGGCACCTTGTTGTTTGCTTTTATCTTTGGAGGAATTGTTTCCTTAGGAACTAGATTAATAGATATTTTCAATAAATGGGTGTTTGCGATTAAATTGATTTTTCTGACCATTGTTTTAGTCCTATTAGTTCCAGAAGTCCATCAAGTAAATCTGCTTAGCTTACCTATTAACCAAGCCTCTATCCTCTTGGTTCTTCCAGTCATATTCACCTCGTTTGGTTTTCACGTAAACATTCCCAGCATAGTGGATTATATGGACGGTGATCAACGAAAGTTAAAGCGTATCGTTGTATTAGGTAGTGCTCTTCCATTGGTTATTTATTTGCTTTGGCAACTTATGGTTCTAGGAAGTATTAGCCAACATGATTTTTTAAACATATTAAAAAATCAATCCAGTATCCAAGGGCTTTTGGTTGCTATTAGAAAAATGGTCCATCTACCCATAATAAACACCTCGTTTAACGTATTTGCATCTGCTGCTCTCATCACTTCATTTTTAGGAGTATCCTTGGGTCTTTTTGCATACATAGCAGATTTGTCTAAAAAACACAAGCTTATAAGCAAAACATGGGTAGTAAGTCTTTTAACTTTCCTACCCCCCATAGTGTTTGCATTGTTTTATCCGAAAGGTTTTGTTTTAGCCCTAGGCTACGCCGCTATTCCATTGGCATTTTTAGTATTGATATTACCAGTACTGCTTATCAAAAAAATATATCGTCTTAAGAATCTAAAAATGTCATGGCAAAAAAGGCTTTCTCTTATTACGGTAATAATTGTTGGTCTATTGCTGGTAGTTATTCAAATTGGTATTGCATCGCGAATTATTCCAAGCTAAAAGTGAATGGAGGTATCTTTTCTATAAAAGTTTTTGCTTTCGCTTTCGAATTAGGTAGGTAGACGTTTCCCTGTTTCCAATTATCTCCTCAAGTTTCGCACTTAACTTAAATCACTAGTTTACTATTATTTACAGAATTTGACGGAAGATTTAACATCGACAAGATCCCGCTGTAAAGCACTGGTAATATAACAATTGAGCGGCCATTTACATTCTTAAATGCTAAATCCAATAACTCTAAAATATCCATGATTACCAACAATAATCTTTTTATTGAGTTTAT
>DATGMW010000147.1:0-10328 GCA_035307105.1 Flavobacteriaceae bacterium | reverse complement strand
GCTATAGTTGGTTTCCGTAGTAAAGTCCGAACGGAAAATATCGTTATGTTCGCTTCCCAACATTTTAGTTCCAGAGAATCCACTACCATATTCAAAGCCTTTAACTGCATTTATGGATAGCATTGCCATGCCTAACTTAGCATGAAGCTTATCGAATACCGGCGCTCCCCAACCAGCAGGAACACCTTGAATAACACAAGTAACTACGCCACCTATGGTATTGCCATCCTTTCTGACCGCTCGAATGTAGGATTCCATTTCTTGGGCTTTCTCTACATCTGGACATCGAACAGGGTTGGTTTCTATTAAGCTGAAATCTAGTACCTTATAATTTTTACCTAAAGCAACACTTCCAACGGAAGACACATAAGCTTTAATGGATATGCCATTCAATAATTGCTTGGCCATTGCACCTGCTACTACTCGAGCGGCTGTTTCTCTAGCAGAAGACCTTCCTCCTCCACGATAATCACGAACACCGTATTTAGCATCATAGGTATAGTCGGCATGCGACGGGCGGTAGGTGTCTTTTAAATGACTATAATCTTTAGGTTTAGCATTGGTATTGGCAATAGTGAAAGCGATAGGTGTCCCTGTGGTAACACCCTCGAATATTCCTGATAGAAACTCCACCTCATCTTCTTCTTTACGTTGGGTTACAATCGCCGACTGCCCCGGCTTCCTCCGTTGCATGTCATGTTCTATTTTCTTAAAATCAACCTTTAGACCCGCTGGGAAACCATCAATAATCCCTCCAATTGCCGTACCATGTGATTCGCCAAAAGTTGTTAACCTGAATAAATGACCAAAAGTATTGCCTGCCATGTCTTTGTTATTGAATGGGATTACCTTCATCGAAAAGCTTATTCCCTAATTATATTATCCTAGCAATTTACTAATAATTTATCGCAATGCTTCTTTTAGAATACTTATCGGATGTTTGGATTCTCTTGCTGTGGTATGTTCTATTTGTTGTCTACAACTTATTCCATTGGCAGCGATAAGAACCTCTTGCTTTGCCTTCCTTACAGACGGAGCTAAATGCAATTCTGCGATTTTAATACTGAGCTCATATTTGTCTTTTTCATACCCAAAACTACCTGCCATCCCACAACATCCTGTGGGTAAAATAGCAGGTGTATAGTTTAAAGGTAAATTTAGAATATCGAAGGTATCTTTTTGACTTCCAATAGATTTATGATGACAATGTGTATGTATCTTGATTTCCTTAACCGCATCCGTAAAGGAGTTCGCCTGAATATTTATATCACGGATTTCTTGGGCTAAAAACGCATCTATTAAATAGGTTTTATCCGCTACCATTCTTGCCTGTTCCTTATCTTCTGCCAAACGCAAATACTCATCTTTAAAAGATAAGATAGCCGATGGTTCTATTCCTACTAAAACAGTATTCTCATTTAACATAGGCGCTATCTTTTGTAAATTAGTCTGAATTTCTTTTTGTGCTTGGTCTAAAAATCCTTTAGACAAAAAACTACGTCCGCTATCTAAGCCTTCTAAGATTGTAACTCTATACCCTAGTTTACGAAGTAGAAACACAGCATCCTCTGCTACTTTTCCATCCATATAGCTACAAAACTCATCTACAAATAAAAGGATTTCCGTTTCTTGATGCACTTCTAGCTCTACAAGTTCTTTAAAATTCGGTTTTTCTATCTGTGGTAAGCTTCGTTCTGGTGCTATTCTCCCTAAAGATTTTATCCATTTGGAGGTAAGCGCACTACTAAACACCCAATTCGAAAACTTCGGAAAGACGCTTGCCATACGCATCATAGCAATGTTATATGCAAACATACGTTGCGACAAACTCGTGCCGTGTTCTTTTTTATATTGATATAGAAACTCTGTTTTGGCTGCTGCAATGTCCACATTACTAGGGCATTCGCTCTGACATGCTTTACACGACAGACACAAAGACAATGCTTCTTTTAACTCTTTGGAATCAAACTTATTTTTAGCAGCATTGTTGGTCAGCACCTCGCGCAACACATTTGCTCTTCCTCTAGTGGTATGTAACTCGTCTTTGGTGGCTTGGTAGCTCGGACACATCGTCCCATTAGACAAGTGTGTTTTTCTACAATCTCCACTCCCATTACAGTTTTCACTCAATCGCAAAATGCCCTCTTTGTCGGAGAAATCCATCTTGGTTGTAACTTTGGGTTCTTCTCTATCGGCCTCATAACGCAGGTTGGCATCCATAGGCCAAGCATCGATAATCTTCCCTGGATTGAAAATACCGTCTGGGTCAAAAGTCTGTTTTAATTCTTTTAGTAATTGGTAGTTCTCTTCGCCTATCATAAGCGGTAAAAAGCCACTTCGAACAATTCCATCGCCGTGTTCTCCTGAAAAGGATCCTCTATATTTTTTGGTCAGTTTTGCAATAGCTTTGGTAATTTCGGCAAACTCTTGAATGTCCTCGGTTTTCTTTAGATTCAACATCGGCCGAATATGCAATTCTCCTGCGCCAGCATGAGCGTAATACACCGCCTTCTGTCCGAAGGAATCCATAATCAATCGAAATTCCGATATAAACTCAGGTAAAACATCAAGAGAAACTGCGGTGTCTTCTACACAAGCCACTGCTTTGGTATCGCCTACAATATTTCCCAAAAGTCCCAGTCCAGCTTTTCTAAGTTCCAATGCCTTGGTTACATCTGTTCCATATAAACTAGCTATATGGGAACTATGACCAGATAGTTTTAAGCTATTTTCCAAAGATTTCATTTGACCCTCTAACTCCACTTCTGAATCGGCACGCACCTCCAACATCAGTATCGCTTGTGGATCGTCTTTTATAAAGAATCGGTGGGATTTGTAATAAGCATTAGCTGCTGTTCGATCTAATATGGGCTTATCCAACATTTCACAGGTAAATAAATTATGTTGCATAACCACTGCTACGTCCGATAGGCAAGAAGTATAATCCTTGTATTGTGGGACTAGCAACCCCATTTTCTTTGGTGGTAATGTGTCTAGCCGCAAAGTAACCTCGGTGGTTATTGCCAAGGTTCCCTCGCTACCTGCTAATAACTGTGCAATATTAAATGGATGCTTGGATTCTGAGTCATATAAGTTACTAGTCGCTAAAACATCTAAGGCATAGCCTGTATTTCTTCTATGTATGCTAGGGTCAGGAAATTCTTTAATCAAGTTTTCTCGAATACTTGGCTGTTGTAATTTACTATGTAGAAACTTGTATATCTTCCCTTCCTGCGTAGCCTGTGTTTGCTTATTTTTTATTCCTTTCTCCTCTTGTTCTGAAAAGTCTGCTATTTCACCTGAACTTAATATGGCTCGAACGGAAACAACTTTGTCTCTTGTATCACCATATTGTATAGAAGTTGTACCACTAGAGTTATTTCCAAGCATCCCTCCTATCATACATCTATTGGAAGTAGAAGTGTTTGGACCAAAGAACAAACCATAAGGTTCTAAAAAGAGATTTAGCTCATCGCGGATAACTCCTGGTTGCACACGAACCGTTCTTTCCCTTTCATTGAGCTCAAGTATTCTGGTCAAATGCTTAGAAACATCTAGAACAATACCTTTCCCAACACACTGTCCGGCAAGCGATGTTCCTGCAGCTCTAGGTACCACACCAATTTTATTCTTTCTAGCAAAAGAAACTATATGTAGAATATCTTGTTCGTGTTTAGGAAAAACAACTGCCTCTGGCAAAGCACGATAAACCGATGCATCGGTAGCATATAGCTTTTTATAAAGCGAACTGGTATAGACTTCGCCTTCTATTGTATCTATCAATTCTTGATACTTATGTTGTTGCATATATTTATCTCTTAGATCCTACTCTTTAGCATGCTAAGGTACAGTTTTTCTAAGTTATTTTTTTTAAAACATTAATTTTCTAGCCTAGAACCTTAATATCCCATTAACACTCTATCGCATAAGGTTCCAGTAGATTTGTCTTTAACGAATTACTAAAAACCAAACAGAAATGAAAAGATTACTTCTATTGAGTTTATTTGTATTGGGTTTCACTTTTAGTTCTCATGCGCAAGAAATAGCGAAAAATGCTATCGGCTTACGTATTGGAGACAATAAAGGTTTTGGAACCGAAATTAACTACCAGCGTGGATTAAATGAAAACAAGCGCTTGGAACTCGGTCTTAGCTGGCACTCTGGCTCCCACGTAGATTCTTATAAGCTAACAGGAATCCATCAATGGGTGTGGCAATTAGAAGACAGGTTTAATTGGTACGCGGGTGTAGGTGGTGGAATTGGAAGTATAGATTATGGTTATCGCCATAAGCATCATTCAGACAAATCGGAAACATTTGTTTTTGTTGCTGGTAACATTGGTATAGAATATAATTTTAATATTCCTCTTCTAATTTCTTTAGACTTCCGCCCAGAGCTTGGATTTGGAGATTATCGTGACGATTTGAATTTTGATATAGCTTTAGGTTTAAGATATCAATTCTAGTACTCTATAGTTAATTAAGTGTAATCTGCCGATGCTTCTTAGGAGAAACATCGGCTTTTTTATTTAGTTTTTCTTAGTCCCAAAGCAATGTTAATTCAATAAATAAATAGAGCTTTACACTTAATTTATGCTTTATGGTATGTAAATTGATTTGATAGTGTAAATGACGTATAATTTGTTTAATAATATATAATTATGAAAAGAGCTGGTTTTTTATTTATAAGTATGGTTCTCTTTCTAGGCTTCACAAGTTGTGTAAGCATGGCAGAAAGCAGAGCTAGTTCACAAGCACAAGGTACCTACAAAGGAAGTGTACCATTTATCTTCGTAGAAAGAGATGTTGAATTTGCTATTTATCCAAATGGAGAATTCGACTTTGCCTATGTGGGACCCAACTACCAAAACAATCCATATAATGGACCAAGACGCCCATTTTCTTATAATGGTGGCTATAACTATGATATGTATTTACAATTTGATCGATTTGGTGCGGTAGTTCAAGTAGAAAGCGTACCTATTTACTATGATTATTATGGAAGAATAACGCAAGCAGGAAATGTAATCATTAGATACACAGGAGACTATGTAACCCAAGTTGGAAACATGCACGTGATATATGAAAGAGGAAATGTTTATTTAGCCAGTTCGGGATATGTAAATAGTTACAACCGACATCTAAGACCACAACCATGGCATTCGTATTACGCTAGACCTTATTATCCGGTTGTATACACGGTGCCTTATCGTGAAAACTACAAGCCAAGACGCTACGAATATGAAGAGCATAGAAGAAGATATAATAATAGAGGTCGTTCCAATTACGATAACGGACGAAGAACTTTTGTAGATCCTACAACACAAGCACCAAGGAGAGAAGCAGCAACCGATAATAGGAGAGAGAATATCGAAAATCCAACCGATTCCGATCGTGGACGTAACAATACGACTACTCCTAGAAGAGAAGGCACAACAAAACCTACGGAAGGTAGAAGAGGTTCTTCTACAACACCAACAGAAAATACAAGGAGAGGGCGATCTTCTACTAACCAACAAGAATCCAATCGAAGAGAAACTGCTACACCAAGCAATTCAAATTCTAGACGCGGAGAATCTTCCTCTACAACGGAAAATAATAGTCGTAGAGAATCAAACACCTCAGGAAGTAGGCGAGGAACTTCCCCTAACGAATCTAGTAATAGACGACGATAAAAACTTAGATAATTAAATTATACCAGCAAAACAAAAGCGAGGCATTTCAAAAAAAATTGGAATGCCTCGCTTTTGTAGTTTTAAGAATAGTATGATTTTTAGCTATTCACTTTCTTCTTTAAATACCACTGGCAGGTCTTTTTTATTATCTATAGTAAAAAGAACATAAGGAGCGGTAAGTGCTTGTGTTACCATTTCTCCTGCTTTAGGCTCAGTGGTTTTATAATAAACCAATATTTCTGAGTTACCATACACTACCCTGTCTACAGATATACTAAATCCACCTGTATTTCGCTGTCCCATAGAAAGTAACACCACTTGGTTTTTATACCAATTGATTTGTGGCGTAGCTTCTTTGGTTGTTAAGCGGTCGTAAATTGACTGTAATCCAGCGTCGCTTTTTACCACCAGACGCTCTGTTTGGTCAAACTGGCTGTAGTCGCTATTTGATAGCACTTCTAAATCATCCATAGGAATGGTTTTTACGGTATTACAAGACTGCATGCTTATCATTATTCCTGCTAATAAAGGAACGGCTAGGATACTTTTTAAATTTAATCTCATCATTTATTTTTTTATGTTTTCATCAAAAGAAGCTATACATTCCACATATAATGCTTCATAAAGTGGTACTATCTTTTCTATAGAGAACTTATCTGCTGCCTGCACTGCATTTTCTTTAAATCGATTTAAAACCGCGTCTGTTCTTAATATTTTTAAAGCATTTTCTGCCATTTCTCCAACGTCTCCAATAGCGCTTAGATACCCACTTACGCCATCTACGTTCACTTCTGGCAAACCTCCTGCATTTGTTGAAATAACAGGAACGCCAGATGCCATTGCCTCTAATGCCGACAAACCAAAGCTTTCTTTTTCCGAAGATAAAATAAACAAATCAGAGAAACTAAGGATTTCATTAATCTCCAAACTATTTCCCAAAAATATAACTTTATCCTCTATTCCCTTTTCGGCACATAATTCTTCTGCCTTTAATTTATCTGGTCCCTCCCCTATTATAATTAATTTCGCGGGAAGTTCTTTTTGTATTTTATCGAATACCTTTATAACATCTACTAAACGTTTTACAGGACGTAAATTACTGATATGCGTAATGATTCGCTCGTCTTCTTTTGCCATTCTACTTCGATGGCAATCGTTGTTTACTCGCCTTTTACTATGTTGTTCCAAGTCTATAAAGTTAGGAATAACATGCACTTCTTTTTTTACGTTAAATAATCGAAGGATATCCTCTTTCAAATTTTCGGAGACAGAAGTTATCGCATCGCTTTTATTCATGCTAAAAGTAACGGCTGGTTTATAATGTGGATGGTTTCCTACCAATGTTATATCCGTACCATGTAAAGTAGTTACCATGGGTAAATCAATCCCTTCTTCTTTCAGCATTTGCTTTGCCATATATCCTGCATAGGCATGTGGAATAGCATAATGCACATGCAACAAATCTATCTTATGTTTTCTAACAGTATCCACCAATTTGCTAGATAATGCTAATTCATAAGGTTGGTAATGGAACAAAGGATATTTGGGCACATTTACCTCATGAAAGAATATATTGTCGGACAGATATTCTAAACGCACGGGTTGTTTGTACGTAACAAAATGAATTTCATGTCCTTTTTTTGCTAGTGCAATTCCTAATTCGGTTGCAACTACACCGCTACCACCAAAAGTTGGGTAACATACCACTGCTATTTTCATAGGCCTAATGTACAAAAGAATCTTCTATCGACTCATAAATTATTGCTTGAATGTTACTACGTAGATTATTTCGTATCAACTTTCCATTTTCGGCATCTGGATAGGTTCTGTTGGACAAAAATACATAGATTATTTCTTCCTCTGGATCTGCCCAAGCAAAGGTTCCTGTAAAACCACTATGTCCAAAGCTAGTCATGGAGACACAGCCACACGTTGGTCCTACATCTCCTAGTTGCGGTTTATCGAATCCTATTCCTCGGCGCACATCTTGATCGCAATAATAACAAGTGTTAAACTGTCGGAAAGTATCTGCACTTATAAAATCTGTACCGCCATAATCTCCTTCCCAAATAAACATCTGCATCATCTTGGCAATATCATGTGCATTGCTAAATAGTCCAGCATGTCCTGCTACACCGCCCATCATGGCTGCGCCTTGATCGTGAACATACCCTTGAATTTCTTGATAACGGAAGTAATTGTCGTTCTCTGTTGGTGGAATCCGTTCTTTCGAGAATTTATTTAGTGGCAAATAGGTCATCGTTGTTGCTCCTAGCTTACTATAGAAGTATTTTTCTGCTAGACTATCTAGGCTATCTCCATAATAGCTTTCAATGTATTTCTGCAAGAGGTAAAATGGCAAATCACTATATCTATACCCTTTCCTTGGGCGTAGATTACTCTCCAAAATCCGTTTGTGTATCGTGTCTTTATAATCATTGCGTATATACAGATTTTCTGCTACGGGAGAAGAAAACCCCTTGATGGATGCTTTCTGATAATACTTGCTGTCCGGATGGTTAGTTTCATTATCCAAGGTAGTCCTATAGAACGGAATCCAAGGTTGTAAGCGATTATAATGCGTCAATAAATCGAGGAGTATAATAGCGCCTTTATCGGTATTCCTATACTCTGGCAGCATTTGATCTAGGCGTGTATCCAAGTTAATAGCGCCTTCGTCTACCAACTTCATTACCATAGGTAAAGTGGCCAAGATTTTGGTAAGTGATGCTAAATCGTATATATCCTGATTTTCTACTGATCTATTGGAGATATACCGATGTTTTCCATAGCTTTTTTGATAAATAATCTTTCCTCCACGAGCAATTAATATCTGCGCTCCTGGCATCATTTCCTCTTTTAGGCCATAAGTAACTACAGAGTCTATTTGTTTTAAAGTCTTGCTGTTAACCCCAACACTTTCTGGCGTTCCATATCCTAAGCGTTTTATAGATTGCGTAGAAATACCATGTCCAGCAGGAATGTTTTTTCCAGCTCCAACTGGTAGTTTTCCTTTTGAACCAATGGCACCAAACAGAATTTGAGGAGCAATTTCTTGTGTTAACGGGCTATTTTGATAAGCAACCGTAATGCTTTCTAATGATGTTGTAGCAACTTCCAATAACGAATATGGGCTAGAGAAAACTACTAAATGGATTTTATGTTTTTGACTCAGTGCTTCCAGTAAATTTAATTCCGCACTAGTGAATTTATACGATTGCCATGGATTATCGTTTTTCTTATGCAAGCCAACTATCACATCGGTATAGGAATTTAGTTTTTTATCATAGTCAGCAAGCGAAGTTCCTTTTACATGGGTTATATCGGTGTAATTTCTTAAGCCGTTTAAGAACGCCGCCCCACTATCCTCTCCAAAAGACACATAAGCGATATTTTTGTTTTCTAGTTCTCTAAACGGCAAGGTATTCTCTTCGTTTTTAACCACCGTAATCGCCTCTTCCATTACACGTTGATAAAGCGTAGTATCCATGATTGTATTGAGGTCCTCGTACAAGTTTTCCATAGCCACAGGCGTATAGTCTTGTAGTCCTACTTTGTATTTTGCTTGTAATATCTTTTTCACAGAATACGCCAAACGCTCTTCGGTTATCCTTCCGTCTTTACATGCTTCTAAAAGCAAGTCTCTAGATTGTGGTAAAAACTGTGGGATAAGCAGGATATCGTTTCCTGCTAAGAATGCTTTTAAATCCGCTTCGCCCGACTTTAGACCATTCGTTGCTCCTCGCATGTTTAAGGCATCGGTAAAAACAAGCCCTTGAAAGCCATACTCACTCCTTAATAAATCTGTGACAACCGATTTAGACAAAGATACTGGTGTGGTTTTACTTGGCTCCAATGCTGGAACATGAAGGTGAGCAGTCATCACACTACTAGCTATATTTTCTTGCAGCAAACGCTGGAAGGGATACAACTCTACACTATCTAATGCAGCACGTGTCCCCCCAATAGTAGGAAGCTCTAAATGGGAATCTTGATCGGTATTCCCATGCCCTGGAAAGTGTTTTAGGCTGCTTAATACACCATTCGACTCCATCCCTTTAACAAAAGCAGAAGCTTTTCGTGCTACTTGCTCTGGGATTTCACCAAAAGAACGGTTTCCAATTATGGGATTATTCGGGTTGTTATTTACATCTACCGATGGTGCAAAATTAATATGTACGCCTAATCGCTTGGCATGATCCGCTATTCGCTTTCCTACTTGTTCTATAAGCTTATCGTCTTGTACGGCACCAAGCGTCATATTCCACGGATAGGCAAAAGTAGAATCCAAACGCATTGCCAACCCCCACTCTGCATCCATTGCTATAAGCAGTGGTATTTTGGATAGTTCTTGGAACTCGTTATTTAGTTTGGCCTGTCTTTTTGGCCCACCTTTGGAGAAAATCACACCTCCAATATGGTACTTTTCGATCCACTCTTTAACTTTATCGGTAGTAGCTTTCGGTGCTTGCGAGAACACATCTACCATATATAACTGCCCTATACGTTCCTCTAAGTCCATTGCATAGTACACACTATCTACCCATTGCCTTTGATGTTCTATATCATTATAATCCACCAAAGGATGTTTAGGCTGTGCGGATAGCATAAATGCACATAAGAAAGCTATAATTACAGGTATCTTCTTCAATAT
>DATGMW010000146.1:0-5496 GCA_035307105.1 Flavobacteriaceae bacterium | reverse complement strand
AGAGAATACATCTTCTACTGGCATTAGGAAAGGCTTATCCACCTCTCTTTCTGGTAATTCAATCCAAGTATCTACAGCCTTCATCAGCTCAAGTATAGCTTCTGCCCACTTCTCCTCACCGTTAAGTGCACCTAAAGCAGACCCTGGAACAACTGGCGTGTTATCACCGTCGTACTCGTAGAAGTCTAACAACTCACGAATCTCCATTTCAACAAGCTCTAAAAGCTCCTCATCATCTACTAAGTCAACTTTGTTCATGAAAACAACCATTTTAGGAATACCTACCTGGCGTCCTAATAAGATATGCTCACGTGTCTGTGGCATTGGACCATCCGTTGCAGCTACAACTAGAATAGCTCCGTCCATTTGTGCAGCACCAGTTACCATGTTCTTTACATAGTCGGCGTGACCTGGACAGTCAACGTGTGCGTAGTGACGATTTTCAGTTTCGTACTCTACGTGTGAAGAGTTAATAGTAATTCCTCTTTCTTTTTCTTCTGGAGCGTTATCGATTTGTTCGTAACTTCTATGCTCAGAAAAACCTGCGTCTGCCAATACTTTAGTAATAGCGGCAGTTGTAGTTGTTTTACCGTGGTCAACGTGTCCAATTGTACCTATGTTAAGGTGCGGCTTGGATCTATCGAATTTTTCTTTTGCCATGTCGTATTAATTTTAATCTTAGTTATATATTAGTGTTCAATTGTAAACTATAAATGAGCCAATGATGGGAATTGAACCCATGACCTCTTCCTTACCAAGGAAGCACTCTACCCCTGAGCTACATCGGCTTTTTTCGGAAAGCACTTATAAAGTCTTTCACCTAATAGAAACCAAAAAAAAGACACGTCTATATGTGTCTTTGGCTACTCAGAAGGACTTCAAACCTTACCAATCATCCAAAGCTAGTTCCTATATAGATAGCTCGGAAATATTTTGAGCGGGAGACCGGGTTCGAACCGGCGACATTCAGCTTGGAAGGCTGACGCTCTACCAACTGAGCTACTCCCGCATTACAATTCCGCCCTGATTATTTTTTCAGGACTACAAATGTACTTAAAACATTCCAAAGTACATTGCTATTTAGTCTAAAAATCAAATTTTAGATTGTGGGGAGAGAAGGATTCGAACCTTCGAAGGTGTATACCAACAGATTTACAGTCTGTCCTCGTTGGCCGCTTGAGTATCTCCCCCAAACGTATTTTTAAAAGATCAAGCCTGAGAGCAATACATTCCTCAGATTTACTTTAACGAATGCAAAATTAAATAACTTTTTAATTATACGCAAACATTATTTCAAAAATTGAGCCGATAGAGGGACTCGAACCCACGACCTGCTGATTACAAATCAGCTGCTCTAGCCAACTGAGCTATATCGGCATCATTAAAAAACAATAAGCAAACTACTTTAAAAAAAGAACTTCAATACTTACGCTGTTTCTTATGGTTGGCAAATATATATGAAAAAACATTACCGCCAAACTATTTCGAACTAATCTTTCACTTTTATTTAAAAATAACTTCATCCCAGCTCCTACTCTTCCTCATAAAACTAAAATACCCTATTAACAATCAATGGGTTAAGAGAGAATTCATTTTTATTTAATGGAGACGGAATTCATTTGTTAAAGTTTAGCCTTTTTTATTTCTCGGATGTGCAGCACCATACACCTGTTTTAATTTCTTCATACTATTATGTGTATAAACTTGTGTAGACGCTAAGGATGCATGTCCTAATAATTCTTTTATAGCCATCAGATCTGCACCTTCGTCTAATAGATGCGTAGCAAAAGTATGTCTAAGTATATGTGGGCTTTGGGTTTGTTTGCCAGAAACCTTCTCGAAGGTTTCCGTTACCACACGATAAACCAAGCTTGGGTAAATAGGCCTTCCCTTTTCGGTAAGCAACAGACTTGGTGTTTTGGCAGCGTTAGGAATTCCTTCTCGCAAAACCATATAATCTTTCAGCAACTCCACACACCATGGTAATAACGGAACCAATCGCTCTTTGTTCCCTTTGCCTAATACTCGGATTCTTTTGCCTTCTATTTGAACCGACGCTTTATCTAAACCTATTAGCTCTGCACGACGAATACCTGTAGCATAAAGCAAACCTATTATCAAGAGATTGCGAACCGCGTTGAAATCGGAGGAGTTCACCGATTGATCTAAGACCTTAGTCATTTCTTTCTGTGAAAATGGCACACGAACTTTAGCATCTGCTTTTAAAGGATGGTGGTATGCAAGTGGATTGGACTCTCGAATACCGATTCGTTGTATAAAACTATAATATGCTTTTAAAGAAGCTATCTTTCTATTGATTGTTCTATTGGAAATTCCACTATCTACTAAATGAACAATCCAATGACGGATATTGACATAAACCACCTCATCGACTTCTACATTTGAATGCTCCTCAAGATACTCCATGAAGTTATTTAGATCCAACATATATGCGCGTATGGTATGCACCGAATAGTTTTTCTCGCGAACTAAATAGGCTTCAAAGTCATCTATATACATAAAACAAAAATATCCATTAGTTTGTACACTGTACAAACTAATGGATATTTTACTAACTTCGAGTAAAGAAAATATTAATTATTCTCCTTATCTCTGAGTTTTTGGATATAGATCGCTTTTTGCTTTTGCTCTCTATTCAAAACCGATGGCTTTGTAAAGTGCTTATTTGCACGCAAATGACGATTTACACGCGTACGATCAAACTTACGTTTGTAACGTTTTAGCGCTCTATCTATATTTTCTCCGTCCTTTACTGGAATTATTAACATATCTCAGACACCTCCTCTCTTATAAGTTGGCAAAGATACTAACTAAAATCTTTTAAAAAACACAATCCAACTAAACTTTTCAATTTATGCTAAAATATGTTGGTTTTACATTTTAATTATCCGGAACTGAGCAACACAAATCCTAGGAATTTGATGAGTAGATTAGTCTCTTCGACTTTTAAAGAGCAGACCAAGATTTATTTTATAAGTTGAAAAAGGATTGTTTTATATATACAGACACACTTTTTTGGACGGCATCAAAAGCATAAAATGCTTCCTAGCTAACAAGACAAGCGAAAAGCTTCACCAACAGAGAGGAATAAAAAAGAGGTGCTCTTTTTACAGAACACCTCCTTTATAATTTATTTTCTTCTAAACTTTATTTTGTTGCTGGTTTATAGCTTGTACCATCAATCACCATCTTGGATATTATTTCTCTTAGTATCTCCGACGTTCCACCACCAATTGGTCCTAAACGGCTATCTCGTAGTAAACGTGCTAGCGGATACTCTTCCATATAACCATATCCTCCAAGCATTTGCAAACACTCATACATTACCTTATCGGCTACTTTCGTGGACTGTAGCTTGCTCATAGTGGCTTCTTTTACCACATACTCGCCATCATTAAGTCTTTTGGTAGTAACATAATTAAAAGTCTTGCATATTTCCACTTCTGTACTTAATTGTGCCATGCGGTGACGCAATGCTTGAAACTTGGAAATGGATTTTCCAAAAGCATGTCGTTCTTTCATATACTCAATAGTGTATTCCAATGCATATTCACTTCTAGCATGTGCGTTTACTCCCATCACTAGTCTCTCTAAAGAAAAGTGTTGCATGATATATGGAAAGCCTTTACCCTCTTCACCCATTAAGTTTTCTACAGGAATCTCTACATTATCAAAAGAAATCTCTGCCGTGTCGCTTGCACGCCATCCTAGTTTATCTAGTTTCGTAGCATGAATTCCAGGAGTATCTCTATCCACTACAAAAATACTCATTCCTTTATGTCCAGCTTCCGGATCCGTTTTAGCTGCTACTATGAGGTAGTCGCTATACACACCATTGGTGATGAATGTTTTGGATCCATTTATAACATATTTCCCATCTTTTAAAATCGCGGTGGTCCGCATTCCTGAAACATCACTACCTGCAAATGGTTCGGTAATACACAGACAGCCTATTTTATCTCCAGAAATACTAGGTGCTAGATATTTTACTTTTTGTTCATGGCTTGCTTCTTTAAACAAGTGCGTCATAGCCAAATAAGCATGTGCCCACATTGCTGCAGCAAAACCAGCGGAATTAATTTTCTGTAATTCCTCCAAGAAAATTACGGTATAAAACAAGTCCAATTCCATTCCTCCATATTCCTCTGGATAAATGAGGCCAAAATACCCCATATCGCCGAACTTCTTCCAAATAAATCGTTCTATCGTGCCAGTTTTCTCCCATTTATCAATATGTGGAACTACTTCTTTTTGTAAAAAATCTCGGAAAGTTTTGCGAAAAAACTCATGTTCTTCGGTAAGATAAAGATTGGTCATATTTGTGTTTGTAGTTGTTTTTATAGTTACGGCTTGTAATTGCATTAGAAAGACATTACTTGTACTAAGAATGCCGATTTCTTAATTTATGTACAAATATAGTGCAATTAGTTTTAATTTAGCTTGTGTCATCCCTTCAATCTTATTTAACTCGTCTAAGTTGCTAATCCCTTCACGTAAATGTTGGTATTCCCATATTTTTCGAGCCATTTCAAAGTTCACTCCTGGAATAGTAGCAAGATCGGATGCACTTGCTTCATTCACATTTATTTTGAGTTCTATCTCCGATGGCGTAATAAAGAAGTGCTCTAAAAGATTGGTTTTCGTCCAATCATTGAGACCATATACATGATCCATTTGCATTTCGTTGGAATAGCCTCCCAATCGCTCGCGCCATTCCAATATCCTAGCAGCCAACACCTCTCCTATTCCAGGAACAGCTTCCAACTCCTCTTTCGATGCAGTGTTTAAATCTTTTAGGGTTATTCTATTCTTCTCTTTAGTCTGAAAGGATACCGTTTTATTTTGTTTGTTTTCACTCACCCATTCTGGAAATTTCAAAAATGCTGCTATCTCCAAAGTAGCTTCATCAGTCCACCCAGTTAGCTTCTGGAAGTCTGCTACAGAGTTAATCCATTTACCAGATTCTCGATTAGCTCTCAAGCGTGCTAAGGTTTCTAGATCGATTGAGTAGATATATGCTTGATAATCCGTAATAAAATTGGGATTGAAAGGATACTTTTCTGGAAGCCTACGAAGGCTATCTTCTTTCTGTTTTAATTCCACCTCAGCAACAAGATTTTGAATTTCTGGCGTATTGATTTCTAAGATAGAGCCGCTATGTTTGGGTAATAAAAAGTAGGCTAGCAATAGTATTACATTGCATAGGAGAAAAATGAAGAGGGAACGCTTTTCTTGCCACGTCCATTTGTTTCTATTCCAATTTGACATCCTACAACAATATCTGCGCACTCCTTAAAATTTTGAGTAAGCAATTATTCAATGGAAACATAGAAGTGTTAATCGGTTACAAAACCAATTTAAAGATCGAAAACTGAGGTGCGTTTGGTGTAAATCAAGTCCTTTAAACGCAACCAGAAAGCTAGTGTCAAATACACAGCAAATCCAATACCTAAGGTAAAGAAGGATAAGTAAATG
>DATGMW010000145.1:0-18810 GCA_035307105.1 Flavobacteriaceae bacterium | reverse complement strand
AGTAAAAGATATTTTGGACTTTAAATTTGAGGATTTTAAATTAGAAGGCTACGACCCACATCCTCATATCCCAGGAAAAGTGGCTGTTTAAACTTTTGTTAATCTATTTGCAGGAATATGTTTTTAATACGAGTCTTTTTTTAAAGATTCCGTATCTTTAGGCTAACTTATTTTTCTTTGTTAAATTTAAAAGACAAGTAACTAAGTGCGAAGAACTTACATCTATGAAATCAAAAACTACTATGAGTAAAAGCGACGATAGAGAGCAATATGAATATGCTAGAGCTAGAGTAAAAAAGAAGAAATCGCTAATGCGGCATTTTATCTTTTTCCTAGCAGGCGCTATATTGTTTTTACTAATGGATCTTGTTTTGGGCTTTGGTAAAGATACACTTCCAGTTAACTGGTCCTCTTACCTTATTTTATTTTGGTTTTTTATCCTTTTAGTACATATCTTAAATGTATTCCTGCTGAATAGCTTTATGGATAAAGAGTGGGAGGATCGGCAGTTGGAAAGATTAAAAACCAAACAAATGGAACGAATTCTTAAACTACAAAAGAAGGTAGAAGAAGAATATCCTGTTTCGGACAGAAGCTTAGAAACCAATTATCCGAAAGAAGAACAGGCGAATAAGCCTGATGGAACAAACCACGACGATCACAGCAGATATTTACCATGATTACACTTATAGCAGCCATCGGAAAAAACAAAGAGCTAGGATTCCATAATGAGATGCCATGGCACTTACCTAAAGACTTTAAGCATTTTAAAGCGAAAACCACTGGACATACTATCGTTATGGGCAGAAAAACCTTAGAGTCTTTACCAGGCATTTTATCTAACCGCAAACATATTGTTCTTACACGCAATAAAGATTGGAAGCACGAAAATGTAAAGGTAGCCCATTCCATTAAAGAGGTCTTGGCAATGCAAAAGCCATTATTTATAATCGGTGGTGGAGAGATTTACCGAGCTTTTCTTCCGTATGCCGATGTGATGGAATTGACTAGAGTAGATGCAGCGTTTGAAGCAGACACCTTTTTTCCGCAAATAAACTTCAATGAATGGCAGTGCACCCATTCCGAGCAACATGAAGCAGATGAAAAGCATAAATACGCTTATCGATTTGAAACATGGAAGCGCAAGCAATCCACTAGAAAAACAACAGAACTTAGCAATTCAAAATTATAGTCTTACTTTTGTAGCATTAAACACATAATTAAACAATATGAAAGCATATGTATTTCCAGGGCAGGGAGCCCAATTTACAGGTATGGGAAAAGACCTATACGACAACTCTGCACAAGCGAAAGCAATGTTTACGCAAGCAAATGAAATTCTAGGGTTTGATATTACCAAGATAATGTTTGAAGGCACTGCAGAAGAATTAAAAGAAACGAAAGTAACCCAACCCGCAATATTCTTACACTCCACCATCTTAGCTACGGTACTAGGAGATAAATTCCAACCAGACTTAGTTGCTGGGCACTCCCTAGGAGAACTATCCGCCTTAGTGGCTAGCAAAGCCTTGTCTTTTGAAGATGGACTGTCTATTGTACTTCAACGTGCTTTAGCTATGCAGAAAGCCTGTGAGTTACAGCCCTCTACTATGGCTGCAATATTAGGTCTAGAAGACCATATTGTAGAAGAGATTTGCGAACAAACAGAGGGAATTGTTGTAGCAGCAAATTATAACTGCCCAGGACAAGTAGTGATCTCTGGTGAGATAAAAGCGGTAGAAACTGCTTGTGAAAAAATGAAAGAAGCTGGGGCAAGACGTGCATTAATACTACCAGTAGGCGGTGCATTCCACAGCCCACTAATGAAACCAGCCGAAGAAGAATTAGCCGCAGCAATAGAAAAAGTTGCTTTTAGTAAACCTATCTGTCCGATATACCAGAACGTTACCGCAACTGCAGTAACAGACCCAGCAGAAATAAAAGAAAACCTCCTGAAGCAATTAACCGCACCGGTGCGTTGGACACAGAGTGTAATGCAAATGCTAGAAGACGGAGCAACCCACTTTACCGAAGTAGGACCAGGAAATGTGCTACAAGGATTGATTAAAAAAGTAGATCGCAAAATCCCTACGGAAAAAGCTGAGATATAATAATTCTCTCAAAATAGTTTAAAGTCCCTTTATTTAATCGACTAAATAAAGGGACTTTCACTTTTAATGAAGACTAAAAAGACTAAAAAAACCAAACAGACTACTAAAATGGATTCAATTAATGCAACAAGAATAATTACCTCAATACACACTTCTTCATATCACAACACCAAACTAAACCAATAGCTCATATACACATGAGGTCCAGCAACAATATTTAGTTGCAATAAAATTTCATGTAATTAAATGCAAACCTCCAGCACTTATTAAAAGATTAAAACCCTATTAAACAGCAATATATGATTTAATTCTGTTAACTCTGAAGCACACACATCGTTTAAACTTTCAATTTTAAAAAACTTTCTATCGATAATAACTTGATTAGCTAAAAAATTAGAGTACTTTTACTTCCGTATATAAACAAATATTAACCCGACAATAGAGAATTGGTTTTAGTGAAATAAAAACGCTGAAACACAAGGGAAATCATGTTAAAATCATGAGCTGTCGCGCAACTGTAAACAGATCTTTTTCTGTAAGCCAGAATACCTTCTCTCTATTCGTCAGACGTAGCTTTCGCAGAAAAAGTATATGTCCTCTGTTTCTTTTGTCTATTCCCAGACAGAAGTCAACCTATGGAACGTGCCACTCTTTTGCTTTTAAAAATGCTACATTTTTAAAACATAAAAACATGAGCATATTTACCCCTCGTATTCCGTACAAGCCTTTTGAGTATCCAGAAGTGATGCAGTTTGTAGAAGCTATAAACCGCACCTATTGGGTGCATTCTGAAGTAGATTTTACAGCAGACATCCAAGACTTCCACACCAAGTTAAGCCCACAACAAAAGCAAACCGTAAAACGAAGCTTGTTAGCCATCGCACAAGTAGAAGTTTCTGTAAAAACTTTTTGGGGCGATTTATACCAACGTTTTCCAAAACCAGAATTCAATGGTCTAGGTAGCACCTTTGCCGAAAATGAATTCCGACATTCCGAAGCCTATGCGCGATTACTAGAAGTACTTGGCTACTCCAGTGCATTTGAACAGCTGATGGAAGTAGACGTGATTCGCGAACGCACAGAATACCTAACCAAAGCACTTGCACACACCAAATCCGATCAAAAAGAAAAATACGTCTTCTCTTTGATTTTATTTTCTATGCTGATAGAGAATGTTTCCCTATTCAGTCAGTTTGCAGTAATCCTCTCCTTTACTAGGTTTCAAGGAATTCTAAAGAACGTAAGCAATATCATCGCTTGGACTTCTTTGGATGAACAAATCCATGCCAATGCAGGAATTTTCCTCATCAATAAAATAAAGGAAGAGCATCCAGAATATTTCTCAGAAAATATGTTGCTAGAAATCCGTTCTATCCTAATAACTGCAATGGAAAAAGAAGAACGCATTTTAGATTGGATCTTCGAAGAAGGCGAATTAGAAGCTTTTTCCAAAGAAGACCTCCTTGCTTTTATGCGATTCCGTATAGATGACAGCCTAAAAGCCTTAGGACTAGAAACCATGTATAATGTAAGCGACAAAGCCTACGCTCCTATGCAATGGTTCGATGAAGAGATCCTAGCAAATAGCCTAGATGATTTCTTTGCAAAACGCCCGGTAGAATATACCAAACACGACAAAAGCATTACTGCAGACGATTTATTTTAATAGTTAATAAAACAACAAGATGACAAAATATTGGTGGTTAAACGAAGAGAGCAAGCAAATACTCTCTAGAGGATATTTACTTGAAAACGAGACCGTGCAAGATGCGGTAGACAGAATAACACAAGCAGCATCAAAACGCCTAAACCGACCTGATTTAGCAGAGGAATTTGAAAAACTTATAGCCAATGGATGGATGAGTTTAAGCTCTCCTATTTGGGCAAATATGGGAACGCAAAGAGGTTTGCCTATCTCCTGTTTCAACGTGCATATTCCAGATACCATAGAAGGAATAACGGACAAACTAGGAGAGGTAATCGCACAAACAAAAATTGGCGGAGGCACTTCTGGCTACTTCGGAGCTATTAGACCTCGTGGAAGTGACGTAACCAACAATGGAAAGAGCTCTGGACCAGTAAGTTTTATGAAGCTATTCGATACTGCGATGGACACCATTTCTCAAGGAGGCGTTCGTCGTGGTGCATTTGCAGCTTATCTGGATATAGAACATCCCGATTGCGAAGAGTTTCTAGATATTAAGAACATCGGCAATCCTATTCAGAATTTATTCTTTGGTGTATGTATTTCCGACAAATGGATGGAAGAGATGATTGCCGGAGATCCTGAAAAGCGAAAGTTATGGGCAAAAGTTCTACAGAGCCGTCAACAAAAAGGATTGCCATACCTTCTCTTTAGCGATACCGTAAACCGACAGAAACCACAAGTATACAAAGACAAAAACTATACTATTAACTCTAGCAATCTATGCGCGGAAATCAGTTTACCATCCACCGAAGAAGAGTCGTTTATATGCTGCCTATCCTCTATGAACCTAGAGCTTTATGAAGAATGGAAAGATACCAATGCCATTCAACTTGCCACTACATTTCTAGATGCCGTACTGACCGAGTTCATCGAAAAAACTAAGGACAATAAATATTTACAAGCAGCACATAGGTTTGCAGTTAAACATCGTGCCATTGGACTAGGTGTGATGGGCTGGCATTCGTACTTACAGAAAGAAGGCATTGCTTTTGAAAGCTTTGAGGCCAAACAATGGAATGCAAAGATCTTTGCACATATTCAACAGGAAACTCAAGAGGCTAGCAAGCAACTTGCTAAAACATATGGCGAACCAGAAATTATGAAAGGCTACGGATTGCGAAATGCAACCTTAATGGCTATTGCCCCGACCACCTCCTCTTCTGCAATTTTAGGACAAACCTCACCTGGGATTGAACCTTATAGTAGCAACTATTATAAAGCCGGACTTGCAAAAGGAAATTTTATAAGAAAGAATAAATATTTGCAAGAACTACTAAAAGAAAAAGGACATAATGATGCAACTACATGGCGCAGTATTATGTTACATCAAGGAAGCGTGCAACACTTAGAAATCTTATCTGAGGAGGAAAAGCAGGTCTTCAAAACCTTTAAGGAGATAAGTCCGCTAGAGATAATCCAACAAGCATCTATTAGACAAAAGTATATTGATCAATCGCAAAGCTTGAACTTAAATATCCCTGCCGATCTACCTATTCGAGAAGTGAACCAACTGCTTATAGAAGCATGGAAACTGGGAATTAAAACACTCTATTACCAACGTAGCCAGAGCGTATCCAAAGAACTTATCGCAAACATGGTTCAATGCAGTAGTTGCGAAGCATAGTATAATTACAATAAAATAACAAACCGTATTAAACCAAAAAAGCCACTTACTTTGGTAAGCGGCTTTTCTTTTTATAATTAAATAATTTTAAGCTTTTAGAACACAATCCGAGCAGCTTTTAACTTTCCCATAATAGGTCTCTCGGTACTTGTGTAGGGTCTTAATCGGGATCGACAAGAAGGTTTTGTGTATGTAAACCACCTTTGTTGTCAAAATTCCCATGGAGTTAGTAAATCTTTTTTCTGTCTTGGTTTTCCGTTTAACGGAGATAAGTTTCATGATTTTGTTTTACTATTGTTTACTACAAAGAAAGGCAATTTTACTGCAAAATCCACAAGAAACCCAATTAATCTTAATTTAAACTCACCCAAAAGACTTTCTTAGATATATTCTTTCACTTTCTTAAGTTTGTTTCCCATCGCCAAGCATCGGCTAATGCTTGCTTCATATCTAATTTGGTTTTCCAATTCAATTTCTGGATAGCTTTCTGCGGATCGGCATATATATTTGGTAAATCTCCTTCCCGTCTTGCACCTATTTGATAGGGCACCTCTACTCCAGTTACCTCTTTAAACGAATGTATTAACTCCAATACACTACTGCCTTGGCCCGTACCAATATTGAACACTTCATAAAGTTCCTCGGACGTATCCAGGTAGTTTAATGCAACTATATGTGCATCTGCCAAATCCTGCACATGGATATAGTCACGAATACAGCTCCCGTCTGGCGTGTCGTAATCATCCCCAAAAACGGTAAGCTTTTTAAGAACACCAGCGGCGGTCTGTGTAACAAAAGGCACTAGATTCTGTGGTGTATCCAATGGTAACTCTCCTATTAGCCCTGAAGGATGTGCGCCTACTGGATTAAAATAGCGAAGCGAAATAGTTTTTAGTTTTTCTGCTTTAGCAATATCTTTCAATATTTCCTCGCCCATTTGTTTAGTAGCTCCATAAGGCGAAGTAGCAGGCTTTAGTGGTTCACTTTCGTTTATAGGCAATTGATTTGGTTCTCCATACACGGTACACGAAGAACTGAAAATAAAGTTGTTTATTTTATTTTTTAAACATGCCTCTGCCAAATTCAATAAGCCCACCACATTATTTTGGTAGTAAAGCATGGGATTGTTTACACTCTCATTTACAGACTTACTAGCTGCAAAATGAATTACGCCATCGAAACCATCGTGCTTGTCAAAAAAGCTATTAAGTTTTTCCTTATCTTTTATATCTACGTTCTCCCATGTAGGGCGTTTGTTGGTAATTTCCTCTATACCATCTAAAACACTTTCATGTGAGTTGGACAAGTCGTCTATAATAACCACTTGCGCTCCTTTCTCTATCAGTTCCACCACCACATGAGAACCGATGTATCCTAATCCTCCAGTAACTAGTATTTTATTCATTATCTTTTATATAATAAGTAACCATATAGGGTAAATTAATTCTTTATACGATATCTTTTTTTAGACAAGCGTATTAAAAACGGCTTTTAACAGCGTATTATTAGGTTAACAAATCTACTAAATTACGAGAGGCGAGAGAGCTAATTTGCAGAAAGAAATGTATTTTTAACCACAATCTATTAAGTCCGTCTTTTATATGCGCCGCATTTACTCTGCTTTTCTATCCTTACTTTCCTTTATTCTTCCCGTTTCCGGATGGTTTAGCAAGAAAATGCGATTGTTTGTTCAAGGTAGAAAAGGCCTAATAAAACAAATTACAAGATTACGAGACCCAAAAGACAAAATAATTTGGATCCATGCTGCTTCCTTGGGCGAGTATGAGCAGGCAGTACCGATAATACATAAGCTTAAGGAAGAATACCCCACTTATAAAATCTGGCTTAGTTTTTTTTCGCCTTCTGGCTATGAGATTAAAAAAAACACAGACGAAGTAGATTACGTGAGTTACCTACCATTAGATACCATTAAGAATGCTAGACAATTCCTTGACGCTTTAAAGCCACACCTGGCCATCTTTGTAAAGTATGAAGTATGGCCTAATTATCTAAAAGAATTAGAGAATCAAAATATTCCCAGCATCCTTGTAGCTGCATTATTTCGACCAAAACAATCTTTATTCAAATATCCACACAGTTTCCGAAGCAAGGCTTTACGCCGATTTAATGAAATTGGTGTACAGAATAACGAGTCCTTAGTACTACTAAGTAAAATAGGATACAACAATGCAATAGTAAGTGGCGACACGCGCTACGATAGAGTAATAGAACAAACCGACCGCGACAACCAATTGGACTTCCTAGATCGATTTTGTAGCAACGCTAGGCTTTGTATTGTTTGCGGAAGCACTTGGAGCGAGGATGAAGCAATTTTGCAAGACTTTATCCAATCTGCACCAGAGGATATTAAATTTGTAATCGCACCGCATGAAATTCAAGAAGCAAGAATTAAAAAACTGAGAGATAGTCTTCAGAAAAAATCTAGCCTTTGGTCGGAATACCAAAAGTCTGATTTAGAAGGAAGTTCTATATTTATTTTAGACACTATCGGGTATTTAGGAAGAGCTTATGCCTATGCCGATATAGCTTATGTGGGAGGTGCAGTTGGCACTACGGGACTACATAACATATTAGAACCTGCAACTTTTGGCATTCCAGTTCTGTATGGCCGTAACACAAAGAAACATCCAGAAGCGGAAGAGTTAGAACAAGCTGGCGCAGGGATTTTTGTTTCCGATGCAACACAAGTGAGCAAAGTTTTAGAAAGGCTTACTAGCGAGGATACCTATAGAGTAGACAAAGGAAAGAAAGCTAAAGATTTCATTCATAAGCAAGCTGGCGCTACAGAGAAAAGCATGCAATTACTACGTAAATATATGGTTTAAAATCCTCCGTGATCCATAGGTTTTTTTACAAATTTAACCTGCGCTATCGAATCAACTATCCCAAAGCCAATAGAAAACAAGAGTATTTAATTGAATTAAGCGTCTTGCGAGTCCATAAAGTTTCGCATGGATTCTTGGAGTTCTTTACGGAGGGTGTTCTTTTTAGAAACATCCACTGCAAATGTAAGTTTACTACTCATTTCCCATAACTCTTGAATATCACCTACAGCAACAGCTAAATCCTCATACTCTGGATTGGTTGAACGCAGCAAAATGGTATTGGGGTTTTCTAAACTTACCATAACTTGCTTCACTACCACAGCATCGTTCAAAACTACGATATGGATTTTACCATAATTTAGTTCGGTTATATTTGGCACCGACTTTCCAATTACCCAATCCCCTGGATAGATACTAGGCAACATACTATCGCCTTGCACTTGAAAACCTCTATAGGTAGCGTTTCTATAGTTAGGGAGAGGCAGCCGCATAGATGGCAGTTCTTTATACCACTCGCCTTCGTGAATATTTTGAGAGTAGCCTGCAGATGCTTTTTGATTCACCATTAAAATCCCTTCTTCCTCCTCCGCATCGAGCGTAATAAATTTTGGAGCAGTGCTAGTAGTTGTCTCAAGAAATCGCATGTTACTTTCTCCATAAAGCCATAACGGGTTTATAGAAAAGACACTCATAAGTTTTGCTATTAAAATTCCAGGTATATCGTTTCCATCCTTTTCTACAGATTCATATAAAGGATACTCCAGCTTTTTTGCGAAGTCCTCTACTCCATAGCCTAGAGCTTCACGAATAATCCGCATACGTTTTATAGATAAGGCAATAAGATGTTGCATTATGTAGGGTTATTAAGTTTTTAATTATTAAGCAGCCTAAATATACACTTAATCAAATTCATTAACTTAAACTTAGGTAATATTTTAAGCCTTTCTATATGTTAAAACAATTTTTATATATAAATTGCCCCAAATACAAACACTAACAACAAATAATCAGAGAGTTATGAGAAAATTATTCCTATTAGTAGCTATTGCAGCGATGAGCTTAAGTTTAGGTTCTTGTAAAGAAACTACAAAAGACAAGGCAGAGAACACTATTGAATCTATGAAAGTCGATGCAGAGCAAAGGCTAGAAGAAGCAAAGAGAGCAGTAGAAGAAGCGGCTAAGGAAACTGGAGAAAAAGCAGAAGAAGCAAAAGCTAAAGCGCAAAAACAGCTAGAAGAAGCAAAAAAGAATCTTGAAAAAGTTGGTCAAGAGATGGAAGAGAAAGCAAAAGAGTTGGAAGGAGCTGCTAGCGAAAAGTTAGAAGACACCAAAAACAAGCTTCAAACATCAAAAGATGCAGCAAACAAAAAGTTAGAAGACGTTAAAGAAGCGACTAACGAAAAGATAGCAGACGCTAAAGAAAATCTTCAAGACGCAAAAGATGCGGCTGATGAAAAAGTAGACGAAGCTAAAGAAGACTTGCAAGACGCAAAGGATGCGGCTAATGAAAAAGTAGACGAAGCAAAAAAAGCAGCTGATAAAAAGGTAAAAGACGCTAAAAAAGACTTGCAGAAAAAATTAAACTAAGAAAGAACACTTTCTAGTTTTACGAGACTTAAAAATCCGTTGACAACTTGTCAACGGATTTTTTTATACTAGCCACCCAGTTTTCTCAAAAGCTTATAAAAATCATACGAAAACAGGAGTTACTAAAAACACAAAACCCTCGAATCTAAATAGATAAGAGGGCTTCTGTGCTCGGAGCGGGAATTGAACCCGCACGGCCATTACTGGCCATTGGATTTTAAGTCCAACGTGTCTACCAATTCCACCACCCGAGCGGTAGGACAGAGCGAAAAACGGGATTCGAACCCGCGACCTCCACCTTGGCAAGGTGGCGCTCTACCAGCTGAGCTATTTTCGCAATTTGGTATTCGGTTGCAATATAGTAAGATTTATTTCAATTCCTACAACTACTGCGATAAAAATGAACTTTACTCGCTACAGCAAACATAGTATCTGCCGTAAAGCGAATGCAAATATAACACTTTTTTAATCATTGCAAAATATCAAGCTTTATTTTTATTGGCAGGGCGCAACATTCCTTTTATCTGGTTTAACTTCATCAACGCTTCTACAGGAGTTAACGTATTGACATCCAACGCTAAAATCTCTTCTCTAAGTTGCTCCAACAATGGATCGTCTAATTGGAAAAAACTTAATTGCATTTGATCCTGTCCTATCTGTTGTACCACTTCTGCGGTATTTTCGGCTCTATTGGATGCTTCCAACTGTTTTAAAACGGAATTTGCACGATCTAATACTTGTTTTGGCATCCCTGCCATCTTTGCCACATGGATTCCAAAGCTATGATGCGAACCCCCAGAAACTAACTTTCGCAAGAACAATACAGTGTTATCCATTTCTTTAATAGACACATTATAGTTCTTTATACGTTCAAAGCTTTCCGTCATTTCATTTAGCTCGTGGTAATGCGTAGCAAACAATGTTTTGGGGCGTGTAGGATGCAGATGTAAGTATTCACTAATAGCCCACGCGATAGAAATACCATCGTAGGTACTTGTTCCTCGGCCTATTTCGTCTAGTAAGATTAAACTGCGATCGGAAATATTGTTTAGGATACTCGCCGTTTCATTCATCTCCACCATAAAAGTAGATTCTCCCATAGAAATATTATCACTTGCTCCTACCCTAGTAAATATTTTATCTACACACCCCATTTCTACCGAGTCGGCAGGAACAAAGCTTCCGATCTGTGCTAATAATACAATAAGTGCGGTTTGACGTAATAGAGCAGACTTACCACTCATATTAGGCCCCGTAATCATGATTATCTGTTGGGTTTCGCGATCTAGATAAACATCGTTTGCGATATATGGCTCATCGATTGGTAATTGTTTCTCGATCACTGGATGCCTACCTCCTTTTATATCAATCGTATAACTATCGTTTAACTGCGGGCGTATATAGGACGACTCCATCGCCAATTCTGCAAAACCTGCAAAGCAATCTATTTTTGAAATCAAAGCAGCGTTTTGCTGCACGGGATCTATAAACTGCAACAACCATTCTAAAAGTTCGGAGAATAAATCCACTTCTAGAACTTCTATTTTCTCCTCGGCGGTTAGGATCTTCGTTTCGTATTCTTCAAGCTCTGCGGTGATGTATCGCTCGGAGTTCACCAAGGTTTGTTTGCGCACCCATGTTTCTGGCACCTTATCTTTGTGTGTATTTCGAACTTCAATATAGTATCCAAACACATTATTGGATCCTATTTTCAAAGAGGTAATACCCGTTGCTTTAGACTCTCGCTCTATCATACTATCCAAGTAGTTTTTTCCGCCTTTCTGTATGCTTCGCAATTCATCTAACTCTTCGGAGTATCCTGCTGCTATAACACTGCCACGTAGAATATTCACCGGTGGTTCTTCTTGAAGGGCTTCTGCAATTCTGTTTACAAGCAGTTTACAGTCTTGAATTTGTTCTCCCAGTACACGCAAGGGTTCGCAATCACTTTCGGTTGCCAGAACTTTTATAGGTTGCAATGCTTCTATAGACCTTCGTAATTGCACCACTTCTCGTGGATTGATCTTTCCGGTGGCTACCTTAGATATTAAACGCTCTAGGTCGAAGATGTGCTTTATATGGCCTTGGATTTTCTCTAAGAGCTCGGTGTTTTCTATTAAATAAGAAACCACACCATGTCTACGCTCAATCGCCTCTTTGTTTTTTAATGGTAATGCCAGCCAACGCTTTAACATTCGTGCGCCCATTGGTGATTTGGTCTTGTCGATTACATCTAGTAAGCTGATAGAGGTTTGGGAAGTACCTTGGTAAATCTCGAGGTTTCGGATAGTAAAACGATCCATCCAAACATACTCATCTTCGGCAATTCTTGAGATACGAGAGATGTGCGAAAGTTTATCATGTCGAGTCTCAGACAAATAATGCAATGCTGCACCCGCTGCAATCACTCCCTCTTCGAAATCTTGAATACCAAAACCTTTTAAGGAAGTAACCGAAAATTGTTCCAATAAAGACTGTCTAGCATAATCTGGTTTAAACACCCAATCCTCCAAGTAAAATACATGTAACGACTCACCAAAAGCTTCTTTGGCTACTTGTCGACGTTGTTTGGAAATAAGCACTTCGGAAGGATTGAAGTTTTGCAATAACTTGTCTACATATTCTTTATCCCCTTCTGCTGCAAGATACTCGCCAGTGGAAACATCCAAGAAGGCGATTCCCAATCGTTCTTTTCCGAAATGTATAGCGGCCAAGAAGTTATTGGAGGTAGCGGTGAGGATATCGTCGTTCAATGCCACTCCAGGAGTAACTAACTCGGTTACGCCACGTTTTACAATTCCTTTGGCCATTTTCGGGTCTTCCAATTGATCGCAAATCGCTACCCGGCAACCTGCTTTTACCAATCTCGGTAAATAGGTATTTAATGAGTGATGAGGGAAACCAGCCAACTCCGTTTGATCGCCTCCGTTGTTTCTTGCAGTGAGTGTAATATTAAGTATACGTGCAGCGCGAATAGCATCGGATCCAAAGGTTTCGTAAAAATCCCCCACGCGAAATAACAATAAGGCATCAGGGTACTTTGCCTTGATGCTATTGTATTGTTTCATTAAAGGGGTGACTTTTTTGGCCATAGTTTTTATCTCAAAATTTGTTTACAAAGTACCACCTACAAAGGTAAGTACTTCTTAAGAAGATAGCTAAAATACGAGTATTTTATGGCAATCAAAACCAAAAGACTTTTACAAAGGACAGAAGAAATCCAAAAAGTAAGGAAGGCTAATTGTAAAACATGGCTATTTTTGCAACTTTAAATTTTATACCAAACATGTCAGAAAACAGAAAATTAGCCAATGAGGAGCTTCCAAGACTTAGCGTGGAAGAGTTTACCGAAGCGAAGAAAAGTAGGATTATCGTTATCTTGGATAACGTACGGAGTTTAAACAACATCGGTTCTATTTTCCGCACATCGGATGCTTTCTTAATCGAGAAGATTTATCTGTGTGGCATTACCGCAACTCCTCCGCATAAAGACATCCATAAAACAGCACTTGGTGCAACGGAAACAGTGGATTGGGAATATGTAGAGAACTGTACAGAAGTGGTAACGAAACTTAAAGAAGAAGGCGTTCAAGCAATAGCTATAGAGCAAGCAGAGAATGCGGTATTCTTAAACGACTTCCACCCAAACGATAACACCACTTATGCCTTTATTTTTGGAAACGAAGTACGTGGTGTTTCGCAAAAAGTGGTGAACCAATGCGATATGGTGGTGGAAATCCCTCAGTATGGAACGAAGCACTCCTTAAATATTGCCGTTAGTACGGGCGTGGTACTTTGGGATGCGTTTAGTAAAATGAAGTATTAGTGATTGCTCTTAGCAGGGATTCTAACAGACAGTTTTCTCTCATATAGAATATTGCGGATTCGCAAATAAGCGGATTCGCAAATTTGCAAAAACAACTCTAATAATAGATTTATTTCGCCCCTCCTCCCAATCACCAAGTCTCCCTCTCGAATCCTCTCCACCGACCTCAGAACGCTGACCACCGTTTAATCACGGATTTACACAAAGTCTCACAGAATATTTTTTTTCATATAGAATACTGTAAAATCGCAAAAACACCTAGCAACTATCTCTTAACAACTAGTTCACTCAACAACTGCAGATAATCCGCTCGATGCGCAACAAAGTCTAAATCCGATACATCGATGATTTTCACATTTCTGTGTGTGCTTTGGTTTTTTATAAACTCTAGGTAGCCTTGGTTGATTCGTTTTAAATAATCGGCTTGTATGTCTTGCTCATAACTTCTTCCACGTTTTTTTATGTTCTGTAAAAGACGGTCGGTATTCTGATATAAGTAGACATAGAGATCTGGTCTGGAAATATCTTTATACATCAAGTTGAAAAGTTTTTTATATAAATCAAACTCTTCGGCCTGCAACGTAACCTCAGCAAAAATCAAAGATTTATAGATATCGTAATCCGCTACCACAAAGTCGGAGAACAAATCTAATTGACGGATGTCGTCTAAAAACTGTTGGTATCTATCTGCCAAAAAAGACATTTCCAAAGGAAAAGCGTAGCGTGAAGCATCTTTGTAAAACTTGGGTAAAAACGGATTGTCTTTAAAACGCTCTAGAATTAACTTGCCACCAAACTCCTCGGCGATTTGCATGCTTAAGCTGGTTTTCCCTGCACCGATATTTCCTTCTATCACCAAATAACTCAAATCCTGAATAGAATACTCTTTTATAGGATTGCGTAAAGTTTCTTTTAATTGCGTCAACACACTAGTATCCGAAGTGCTGTCTAGCAACTGTTTAGTGGATTTCTTTAATATCGGATGTAAAAAACCTGGAGCAATATCAAGCAAAGGTTCTAATACAAACCTCCTATTTGGAATTTCTGGATGTGGAATCTGTAGATTATCCGTATCTATTCGCAAGGCATCGCAATACAGGATATCTAAATCGATAATCCTAGAAGTATAGCCTAAATCTTCGGCTCGCTTCCGTCCCATTTTAGTTTCTATAGCTAGCAACAAACGCAAAACATCCTGAGGAAGCTCTTTGCTTTTCAACTCCAAAACGGCATTATTAAAATCCTCTCCTTCAAATCCCATAGCAGAAGAACTATATACCATCGATATTTTGGCCGTGGCACCTATCTCTGTAAAAATGTGGTTAACAGCTTCTTGTAAATTCTGAAAAGTATTTCCTAGGTTACTACCCAAGGCTATATAATAGGTGTAAAATGGTAATTCGCTCACGTTATAAGTTCTACTATCTTAATTCATTGATAAGGTTTACAAATATGCTGATTTAATTACAAAAACGGAATGTAAAACGAATCTTTGCCGAAAAGCATTTTTCATCTAAACGTCAACAATAGATAGTTACTTTCTTGAATAGTTAAATCTATTTTAAAATCTGCGGATTTTCACACGCTTTAACCGTATCCATTATGTATCGGAAAATATATACCGTATTTTTGCAGCACATTATACTAAACACAAACGGATACGATTTATGAAAAAAATTCTCAAAATAACAGGTATAAGCCTAGCCGTGTTATTAATACTACTTCTTTTGTCCCCATTTATCTTTAAAGGGTCATTAGAGAGACTTCTCAAAAAAACTATCAATGAAAAAGCACCAGTAAATGTAGAATGGAGTAAGTTGGATTTAAGTCTTATACGTAGTTTTCCAAAATCTAGCTTAACCTTAAGCGACTTTAGTGTAACCACCAGAGGAGTATTTGAAGGAGACACTTTGGCTAGTGGAGATAAATTGCGTTTAGAATTAGGAATAATGCAAATTATAAAAGGCACAACGCCACTTACTATAGACGCATTCCGTTTGGAAGGTGGCCTGATTCAAATAAAAACAGATGCTGAAGGGCGTTCTAACTACGATTTCTCGGATTCAGATATAGATAAAGAAGATAGCGACGCAGAAGATAGTGGAGACTTCAGTTTGGCTTTAACCAAATATGACATCATCGACACCGATATTCATTATTTCGACGAAAAATCTGGTATTTTCTTAAGCTTAAGCGATATACAGCATATAGGAAAAGGAGATTTCGCCATGGCTAAAAGCGAACTAGATACGCAAACGAAGGCTATTGCAAGTTTTGCCATGGACGGTACCGAATATTTAAGCAACCAACGAATTGCACTCGATGCGATAATCGAAATGGATTTAGATAACATGAAGTTTAGCTTTCTAGAGAACCAGGCGAAAGTAAATGAATTGCCCCTTACTTTTGATGGATATGTACAAATGCTTGAAGACTACAACGATGTAGCTATAAGCTTTAGCACCCCATCCTCAGACTTTAAAAACTTCTTGGGTGTTATTCCAAAGGAGTACTTAAAACACCTAGATGGCGTACAAACCACAGGAAATTTTGAAGTAAATGGTAATATAGAAGGTCGTGTAGACGAAACGTATATTCCAAAAATGGACATCCACGTAAAAAGCACGAACGCCTCTTTCAACTATCCAGACTTACCTAAAGCCATGCAAGATATATTCATCGACTTGGCTTTACGAAACGATACAGGACTGATGAAAGATATGTACCTGAATATAGGAGACCTACGTTTCCGAATCGGGAACAACCCATTCGCAGTGAAAGGAAGTGTGCATAACTTTATGGACAATGCACTGGTAGATCTTATGCTCAAAGGAACGCTGAATTTAGAAGAGATAAAAGAAGTAGTACCCTTGGAGAACGACCTGAACTTAGCAGGAGTTTTTAAAGCGGATATGCAGATGAAATTCGACATGCAATCTATAGAGAAAGAGCGATACGACCGCGTAGTCAGCAAAGGAACAGCAAGTCTATCGGACTTTGTTTACACCGGGGATGCGTTTAAAAACGACTTCCATATAGCTAGTACAAAGGTTAGTTTCAATCCACAAAGCATCCGTTTGGACTCTTTCCAAGCAACCACTGGGAAAACTGATTTGGCAGCCACAGGAAACATAGACAACTTCATACAGTTTATTATGAATGGGAAGGAGCTAAAAGGACGCTTCAACGTTACCTCCAATGCGTTCCACTTGAGTGATTTTATGGTAGAGGAAGAAGAGGATAGTAAAAGCAAAGCACCAGATAAAAAGCTACAAACTGCGGAAGGCACGGTATTTAAAATCCCAGCTTTTCTTGATGCTTCTTTAAATTTTAATGCAAAAGAAGTGTACTACGATAACTTAGTGCTAAAAAACACGAGTGGAACGGCTGCTATCGCCAATGAAACCGCTAGTATTTCCAACCTAAAATCAGATATATTTGGTGGACTACTGGCGCTTTCGGGAGATGTTTCTACATCTGGAGAGATTCCTAAGTTCCATATGAACGTAAGTCTACAAAAAGTTAAAATTGAAGAGACTTTTAAAGGTATGGAGTTCATTCGATTTATTGCACCCATAGCTAATGCTTTTCATGGTATACTTGACACGCAGTTTAATCTAGCTGGAGATTTATCAAAGGATTTTACACCCAAACTAGAAACCCTGAATGGGAATGCTGTTATAGATATTTTATCTGCCAATATAAATCCTGCGGACAACAAAACGGTTGCTAATTTAAGTCAGCAGTTGAGCTTCTTAAATATAGAAAAACTCAACCTAAAGGATATCCACTCCACGGTACAATTTAAAGACGGGGAAATTAAAATGAACCCTTTGGAGTACAGCTGGAGAGACATGCAGGTTAAACTAGATGGTGTTCACTCGCTTACTAACGAAATGAAATATAATGCTAACTTCGATATTCCTGCGAAATATTTAGGCAAAGAGGCTACGAATTTATTAGCACGACTAAGTCCAGAAGAAGCTGAAAAACAACACATCCTACTTCCTGTATACATTACAGGTTCTGGAACGAGCCCCAAGATTAAAGTCGATACAAAAGCGGCTATTGAATCTTTAACCGCTGGGATTATTGATCATCAGAAAGACAAAGTAAAAGATAAGATAGAGGATAAAAAAGAGGAGATAGAAGACAAACTACGCGACAAGGGTAAAGACTTACTGGACGGAATTATCCCTGGAAGAGGGAAGGATTCCACTGCAACAGACAAAAACCCTGGAACAAAAACAGACTCTACACAAACTGAAAAAGAACAGTCTGCAGAGGACAAAGTGAAAGATAAAGTAAAAGAAGGGCTGAAGGATTTATTCGGAAAAGGAAAGAAGAAAGATTAAACATATAAAAAGGCTGCTCCAAACGAGCAGCCTTTTTATATGCTTATGCCCAATCTATTACACCTCAACCGATGCCTTGGCAAGTTCCATAGCCACTACAAAACCTTCATGACTGCGAACGTTGAATACGGTATCGTCTTCAAATATTAAATATTGTCCTTTTATTCCTTTTAACTTCCCTTCGTAAAACGGGGTTTTGGTAAGGTTTAAGCTTTTTAATTTTTTCGGATATTCCAATACTGGAAAATCCATATGTGTTTCTTTATTAGAAGCGATAAAATACGGTTTAGCTTCTTCTGGAAGATATTCATAAAGTTTATCTCGCCACTCCTCTAAATCCTCATCATCTATCTCATTTCTAAGCATCGTTCGCCAATTGGTTTTATCGGACACATGGTCTTTAAGTGCAATTTCGGTAATACCCGCTAAATATCGGTTAGGCACTTCTACTATTTCTATTGCCTCGTGTGCTCCTTGATCGATCCATCGTGTAGGGACTTGCGTTTTTCTAGTCACCCCCACTTTTACCGAGCTACTATTTGCCAAGTACACGATATGCGGTTGCAACTGCACGCTTTTTTCGTACTCCAAATCGCGATCCTCTATGCCTTCGTGTGCGGTGCTTAATTCAGGTTTTATTACCCAATCTGCAGCTTGCGGAAGCTGGAAGAAACAATCGTAACAAAAGCCTTGTCGGTACACTTTCTTTTCCAACTCGCAGTTTAGACAACAATATCGCAGGAATCGAATTTG
>DATGMW010000144.1:0-9694 GCA_035307105.1 Flavobacteriaceae bacterium | reverse complement strand
TTCGATCTCCTATAGAGTACGAACCCACGTAAAAATCGGCGTCATCTATCTCACAAGAGTGCACTTCGCCCTTGTCATTTTTAGTAAGATCATTAAGATAATCCGTTAGTTTAAACTTCTCTGTCGCGCCTAAAACCAAGTCTACACCATCTACTGCGGCTAATTCTTCAGGCTTCAATTGGGCATAACATCCTATAGCCGCTACAAAAGCATCAGGATTTACCTTTTGTGCTTGTCGCACAATAGTTCTAAAGCGCTTGTCAGCACTTTCGGTAACGCTACAGGTATTTATCACATAGATATCGGCATGTTCCTCAAACGCTACACGCTCAAACCCTTCGTTATTAAAGTTTCTTGCAATGGTAGAAGTCTCACTGAAATTGAGCTTACAGCCCAAAGTATAGAACGCGACTTTTTTGGTATCGTTCATTCTTGTATTTTTGGTGTATATTTCCACAAAAATACAAACTTAATTTAGGTTTTAAAAATTCTTATGCCCAAGCATCCTTCTATCTATATATACTACCTTTTGCTTTTAATCGCCTTTGGCTTGACTTCTTGTAGTCAAAAAAACTCGGAAAATCGAGATCATTTGGTCTTTCGCTACAACCAACATGCCAATATTAGCTCTTTAGATCCGGCATTTTCTAGAAATTTAGCCAATATTTGGCCAAGCCTGCAACTATATAATGGTCTAGTGCAATTTGATGAAGAATTACTTCTACAACCTGATATTGCAAAGCGATGGGAGTTTAACGACTCCACAAACACCTATACATTTATACTGCGAGAAGATGTGTATTTCCATAAAGATATCAGGTTTGGGGAGGATAGCACCAGAACGGTTACCGCAGAAGATTTTGTGTACAGCTTCGATAGATTAATCGATCCTACTGTCGCTTCTCCTGGAAGTTGGGTATTGCAACAAGTAGATACTTATAAGGCTATAAATGACACCACCTTCCAAGTGATACTAAAAGAACCATTTCCAGCTTTTTTAGGACTTATGGCAATCCCGTATTGTTCGGTGGTGCCCAAAGAAATAGTAGAATCTAACGAAATCTCTTTTCGTAAAAAACCTATTGGAACTGGTCCATTTGCCTTTCAGCTATGGGAGGAGAATGTAAAGTTGGTGTTGCGGAAAAATCCGATTTACTTTGAGAAAGATAGCGAGGGCAACCAATTGCCCTACCTAGAAGCGGTAGCCGTAACCTTTCTTCCTGAGAAACAAAACGAGCTTTTACACTTTCTACAGGGCTCTATAGATATGATATCTGGACTAGACGCATCCTATAAAGATGAATTGCTAACCAACGATGGAAACCTACAAGAGAAATATCTTGACAAAATAACTATGCTAACCGGCCCCTATCTCAACACCGAATATTTAGGTTTTCAGTTAGAAACGGACAAACTGGAATTACGATCCAAAAAATTACGAGAAGCCATCAATATTGGATTCGACCGTGAAGCTATGATTAAACACTTAAGAAATGGGATGGGTATTCCAGCCAATGGCGGATTTATTCCTGCTGGACTTGCTGGATCTAGCAATCAAGATGGATATACCTACGACAGAAATAAAGCACGAGAACTTGTGGAAGAGTTTACGCAAGAAACGGGAATAGAACATCCAGAATTACGGGTTGCTACTACTTCGGAGTATTTGGATATCTGTGAATATATCCAACGTCAGTTAGAATTAATCGGCATAGATATGAAAGTGGACGTACTACCTCCTTCTACACTATTGCAAATGCGAGCGGTAGGCGATTTAGAATTTTTCCGAGCTAGCTGGATTGCGGACTATCCCGACGCCGAAAGTTACCTATCGTTATTCTACAGTCCAAACCATACGCCAAAAGGTCCGAACTACTCTTTCTTTACCAATCAAACTTACGACTCTCTATATGTTGCTAGCATGGCAATTCAGAACATAGAACAACGAAGCCACCTATACCAGAAGATGGATTCCATACTTCTAGCAGAAATGGCTACCGTTCCTTTATTTTATGACAAAGCAGTACGTTTTATACAGCCCGATGTAAAGGGAATGAAAATAAACCCGCAGAACTTTCTGTACCTAAAAGAAGTTTATAAAACCCCTTAGCGTCTATAGTTATCTGTTAACTCAAAAACCTTGGTCAATATATTTTTTTCCACTTGGTCGAAGGCTACATTACGACGCTTCATTACCACCTCAGCCACTTCAAAAACCTTCTCTATTTTGTAGGTCGTTACTCCTGATGCACCTCCCCAACTATAGCTAGGAATAAAGTTTCTTGGAAACCCTGCACCATAAATATTAGCGCTTACACCCACAACGGTCCCCGTATTAAACATGGTATTGATGCCACATTTGCTATGGTCTCCCATAATGAGTCCGCAAAACTGTAACTGGGTATCTACGAATCTACCTGCTGGATAATTCCATAGACGAACAGAAGCATAGTTATTTTTTAAATTGGAATTATTGGAATCTGCACCTATATTGCACCACTCTCCCAATACGGAATTCCCTAAAAATCCATCGTGTCCTTTATTTGAATACCCGATAAAGACCGAGTTGGAAACCTCGCCTCCTACTCTACTATGTGGACCGATAGTGGTTGCTCCATAAATCTTGGCTCCCATTTTTACCATAGCATGTTCGCAAAGTGCAAACGCACCACGAATATGCACGCCTTCCATCACCGATGCATCCGCTCCTATATATATTGGGCCATCGGAAGCATTTAGAGAACAGTTTAAAAGTGTAGCGCCTTCCTCAATGAAAATATTTTCAGAATTTACTGTAAATACATGATTTGGAATTGGCTGTGAAGTTCTATTTTTAGTCAACATCGCAAAGTCTCTAGCCAAAGCTTGCTCATTTAAAGCGAATATATCATACACCTGCGAGATTTGAATAACGTCTGCTTCATTATAAGAAATCACCTCCAAGGAATCGAAATTCATTTTCTGTCCTGAAGTAAAGAAATAAGCTATTGGGGTATCTCCATAGTAAACGGCTTGGTTTTCTTTCAAACTCTTTAATATCTCTACAAGTTTTTCACTTGGAAGAAAAGAAGCATTGATATATACATTCCTCTCTTTTTGCACTAAAGGATACTTCTCCGAAAGATAAGCTTCTGTTTTAGTGGAGATGGTAGTATGAAGCATTTTCTCCCATTTCTCTCGAATTGTGAGAATACCAACTCTTAAATCGGCAATTGGTCTGGTATAGGTAAGTGGCAGCAAGTGATCTCTAACTTCACCATCGTATAATATATAATTCATAGTTGTCTGGGTGTTTACTAGCAAAATTAAATAAAAAAAGCCTTCGTTATTAAAAACGAAGGCTTTATATGTTTTCTATTGGTATAAGATTTACTCTTTCTTATCCTTGCTAAATTTAGCGTATTTATTTTTAAACTTATCAATACGTCCTGCAGTATCCACCAACTTGTGCTTCCCTGTATAGAAAGGGTGAGAAGTTCTGGATATTTCTAATTTTACCAATGGGTATTCTACACCATCCACCTCCATTGTCTCTGAACTTTCGGCAGTAGATCTAGTTAGAAATACGTCATCATTTGACATGTCTCTGAAGGCAACAATTCTATAATTCTCTGGGTGAATGTCTTTTTTCATTTCTTTATTTTCTTTAAAAATCTTTATTCTATAATATAAGTATGCAAAGATAGAAAATAGTTCTAACTAAAAAACTATCTCTCTATAATTTTTAAACACTATACGAAAGCAGCATATAAACGGCAAATATAACAATATTCATTACATACACCAAGTTTATTAAACTTTTGTAACATTCTAAAATGTTTTTATTTTACAAAACAACCCTAATTCTCTCCTAAAATCTACATAGCTATACACCACACCTATGTAAATCACATAACCTTAAGTCAATAGATACCACTTACATATTGAAAATCAATAATTTCAACTGCGTTTCTTAATCATCTATTCTCCTACCCTTCCTAGGCATTCGCTTAGACAGATGAGAAAAATGAGTTTGCTTTCGCACCACGATAAGACGCGTGAGTCAAAATTAATTCGACAATATACTTCCGAACGTTCTTCCACAGGATAGTTTCTTTGGATTCCTTCTGCATTTTGTATCACTATAAATCATTTTTTGAATAGCTTTGCACGCGAATTCAAAACCACAAACAAATCTTAACTTTTTTTTAACAACCTTGCATTAAACTACTGATCGCTATTGCAGTCCAACCACGTATACAAGTATAATAACGAATTAAATAAAAAATGAAAAAATCCACGATTACTATCCCTTTACTACTATTGTTTAGTTTTTTCTTTTCACTTAGTGTCTATGCACAAAGTCAAATTGAAGTTACTGGAAAAGTATTAGACGCTTCTTCTCGAAGCCCACTAGAATTTACAACAGTTATTTTTATCGACTCAGAAGACACTATGGTAAGCGGTGGAATTACCAATCAAAACGGTGAATTCAACATTAAAGTTCCTGCAGGCACCTACACTGTTAGATATGAGTTTCTTTCTTTTAAAACAAAAGATATAGAGAATCAAGTAATCAGCAAAGGCAATAGAGAGCTAGCACCAGTATATTTGGAAGAGGACTCTGCTGTTTTGAATGAAGTGGTAATTCGTGCAGAAACAACCGAAGTACAAATCAACCTAGATAAGAAAGTTTATAATATAGGTAAGGACTTAACTACAAGCGGAGCAACTATAAGTGATGTTCTAGACAACGTTCCTTCTGTTTCTGTAGATGTGGAAGGTGCGATTAGTTTACGTGGGAACGATAACGTTCGTATCCTTATCAACGGAAAACCATCTGCTTTGGCTGGATTCGATTCTACCGATGCACTTCGTCAACTTCCTTCCGAGGCCATAGAGAGTGTAGAGGTTATTACTTCTCCATCGGCAAGATATGATGCGGAAGGTACCGCAGGGATCATCAATATTATCCTACGCCAAGAAAATACTTTAGGAATAAATGGTTCGGTACGACTAAACGCTGGAGACCCTCTAAATGCTGGAGTAACCGGTAGCATTAACTTACGTACAAAGAAGTTTAACATCTTTAATAATACAGGTTATGACTTCAGAGAGTCTACAGGAAGCTCCTATTCTAATAACCATTATTTAAACCCTAATAGAGAAACTCCCTTCGTAAACGAAATCGGGGAAGATCTACGTTGGAGACGTGGATTTAACACCCACTTAGGTGTAGAGTATTTTATTAACGACCAATCTTCTTTAACCGCTGCTGGATTCCTGCGATTTGGTAATAATGATAGCCGCAGCACAAATCTTACGGATGAGTTTGATCCAAATCATATTTTACAAAAATCACGTACGCGTGAGGAAAATAGTAAGAACAAAGACAACAATGTTCAATTCTCATTAAATTACGAAAACAGATTGGATAATGAAGGGCAAAAGCTTACTGCAGATTTCCAATACGATCGTAGTAAAAGAGACGGACTATCCTTTATAGATGAGTTCAACACGCTTCCATCGGAACTATTACCTGGAGAGCAAATTTGGGATGTCAATACAAGAAATAATTTCTTGGCACAAGTAGACTATGTATTACCAATAGGTGACAGACAGTTTGAAGCGGGTTATCGAGGTGATTTTAATAACTCAAAAACAGATTACCAAGTAGACGACCAAGCATCTCCAGGAGGAGATTATGTTCTGAATACGGATTTATCGAACATCTTCGATTACACGCAAAACACCCATGCACTTTATTCGCAGTACGGGGAAAGATTTGGGAAGCTCTCGGTTTTATTAGGTCTTCGACTTGAAGCTACAAAGTTAAAAGGAGAAATAGATGGCGAAGCGGATGTTTCGGATGTGGATTATAACATCTACGACTTTGATAAAGATTATGTAGGACTATTCCCTACCGCCAACCTAACCTATGAGTTGGATGACATGCAAAGCTTCTCGTTGGGATATAACCGTAGAATTAATCGTCCTAGACGTTGGTTCATCAACCCATTCCCTTCAAGATCGAGCGAATCTAATATCTTCCAAGGAAACCCAGCTTTAGACCCTGCTTATTCCAATACGTTTGATTTAGGATACTTAAAGCGTTGGGAGAAATTTACTTTTAACACCTCCGTATATTACCAGGTAGAAGATGATTCCTTCCAAGTAATTAGCGAAGATACTGGAGAGATCACCTCCAATGGCATTCCAATTATCCGCGCTATTCCTATTAACTTGGCTACAAACAAACGTCTAGGATTTGAAGCTAGCTTTATGTACAATCCAGAAAGATGGTTGCGATTTAACGGTAGTTTCAACGTATTTACTTTCCGAACCACTGGAGAATTTAACGGAATAGATTACGGAGCAAAAGACAATAGCTGGTTTACTAGGTTTAGCTCTAAAGTAACTCTACCAGGGAAGATAGATTGGCAGACCAATGCTTTCTACCGTGGAGCTAGAAAAACTTCACAAACAGAGACCGATGGGATATTCTCCTTAGATATGGCATTGAGCAAGGATGTGTTTAACGGAAATGGAACATTAGGCGTAAATGTTAGAGATTTACTTGACACAAGAAAACGTAAGTCATATACGGTTACCGATACATTCATCAGAGATAGTGAGCGCCAGTGGATGCCACGCTCGATCAACGTATCGCTCACCTACCGATTTAATCAATCAAAGCAAGACATGCAAAGAAATAACCGCAGACAAAACGGTGAGAATGGCGACTTTGAAGAGCAAGGTGCTTTCTAATACGCCATGAGCCCATGGATTTAGTATAATCCATGTTTAAATACCTTAATAAAGAAAGCTGTTAGTTTTAAAACTAACAGCTTTCTTATTTTATTTTTATTGACGAAAAAGGCTTTAAATTTTATAGGATAGGATAAACAAAACAATACGTGGCTGTACATAGGTCCATTGATCGTACACCATAAATTGATTAAATGAATGACGACGTTTATAGGGTAAATTAAAAAGGTTGCTTACGCGTACCTCGAACCCCCATGAGCTATCCTCTTTATTAAAATACAAGGACGCGTTCCCCATTTGATACGATTCACTCTCTCCAGTTGATTTTTGCTTATTATAAGTAAAACGATAATCTGTTTTAAAAATAAATCCACCTAAGTTATATTGCAATTCTATGTAAGGATCTGCAGTCCAATAATTATTTTTAAAAGTATCTGATTTAGAGTCAAAAAAATATTGATTAAATCCTATACGGATAAACGGCCAATTTTCTGTAAACGTAGTTGCCGACATTCGATAGCCAAAATTATGTGATTGGTAATCTAATTGTTCATTGTTCACCACATGAGAGTAATCTGCCAAGCCAGCCTGCCCAGCGAACGAAAGACTAAAGAAAGACCATCGTTTATTTATAGACGCAAAAGCATTGTAATTATTCTCGGGCAAATCGGTGTAAACACTTGTCGAAACCTGGTTGATTCCATCTAAGAGCGTAGTTTGCCTAATAGACTTTTCGCGGCGATTATAACTGAAATTCAAATTATACATCATCCCGCGCAATCTATTCACTCCTCTATAATTTACGGATAATGCATGATACAACGCATTTTCCAAGTCTTCATTTCCACGGTATAACTGATTGAACCCAATAAGACTAAAGCGATTGGCATATTCAGAAGCATCTACAAAAGTAGATTTTAAATTATATTCCAACTTCAATGTTTTTGTTTGTGACTGCTTGAACTCTAACAGAAATTCTGGTAAAATAGTCCCTTTGTTTTGTTTAGTAACCTGTTCTTTAAATTGATTTGCTTGCCAAAAATATTGATGGTAGATCGCTCCAGGTCTAAATATAACATCTCCTAATTGAAATTTATATTGCAAGCCTATATAGGGATTGAGCAACTGATAGCGCAGTGCATTGTCAAATCCTGCCGAAGCAAAGCTATTTGTTGTTCCATCTTCTAGCAACTGATAGTCTGTAGTAGTATAGTTTTGATGATAGAAATAAAATCCTGCCACAGGATAAATATGATTTGTGGGGTTCACTACCCAGTAGTGTTTATACTCAAAGCGCCCTGTATTGGTGGTAGATGTATAATCATGTAGAAAATTATATTCTTCCTCCTCTACCGAAGGTATAATTCCTGAAAAAATAGGCTTATCAAAAAGCCAATCGGTTATATGGTTTTCTTTTTTAAAAGTATGATTTGCAGTTATTCGTGAAGTATGTTCATAGGTAGGCTGGCTATTAAAGCGCAAATGCTGTGTTAATTCAAGACTATATGGATTTTGAAACGTATTTGTCTGATTTAACACATCTGCAAAATCAGATAATATAGCATTATTGAAAGTGCCATTAGACCTATTCACCATGAAATTATAGGCTATATCTTTTGTTGAACTGGGTTGATATCGAAGTTTTAAATTATTTAATAGACTTAATCCTCTATCCGACTTACTACTTTCTCTCGTCTCTATTAAGTTATCTTGTGTTAAGTATTGAATCTCATTTGTTGTAAAGGCTTCGCTTTTTTGTTGATTAACAATCGAGTAAAGATCTACGCGCAACTTGTCATTGATGTTATGTGTAAAATTTGCTGCTCCAAATAAGGATTTCTTATGTAAAACATCTTGACTAGTAGAAAACTGAGCTAACCCGTCATCACCAGTATTTATAAGATCTTGGCCCATACTTTCATAGCCTCCCTTAAAACGTACCACATCTTGAAAGCTCAGTGGACTTTCATTTATGTTATTAAAGCTACCAATAAAGTTCGCAGTAGTTTTTGGACTGTAATAAAATAAAGTGGGATGTATATAATACCGTTTTTCGTCCCCTCCGCCAACTTCTGTCTCTCCAAAAACAAATCGATTGCGGCCTTCTTTAAGCTTTATATTCATTGCCATGCGATCACTTGCCTCTAAGCCTTTCATGAAGCTTACTTCATGAAAATCATCTACCACTTCTACTTCGTCTACCACCTCGGCGGGAATATTATTTACGCCCAACTTTGTGTCGCCTCCAAAAAACGATTTTCCATCTACCAAGAAGTCCGTTACGGCTTTGCCATTTACCGTAACATTCCCGGCTCGATCCACTTCAACGCCAGGAAGGTTTTTCAGTAATTCACGTAGCTTACGTTCGTTTCCTGTTTTAAACTTATCGGTTCTATAGGTAATGGTATCTTCTTTAACAATCATAGCCATCTTAGCTTTAATAATAACGGTCTCCAACTCATCTACGCTTCTTTTTAAGATATAGTCTTTTATGGTATTAGTAGAAAGTCGAAGACTATCCGTTATCGAAGCAAACCCAATAGAAGTAATAGCCATTTTATAAGGAGTTTCTTTATCTAAGTTAAGCTGATATTTCCCCTTTTCATCGCTAATAGCAAAAGTCATACTCTGTTCACCTTCCAAAAGTGGTGTAGCAATTAGGTTTACTCCCATAACAGGCTCGCCAATACTATCTTGCAGCACTCCTTCTAAGCGCACTTTTTGAGCAAATACTGTAAAAGAATTTAATAAGAGATAGTATATTATTTTAAGATGAATGGTGAAACAGGAGCGAAAAGATTTTTTCAGGGAGTGTAATTTAAACTCTGTCCAGGTTTAACCCTTCGAAGGGTTAAACCTTTAAATCAAGTTTTATACGCTCCTCAAATCTAATATATAATTGTTGAACGGTCAAACTCCAATTATGCAATGGTGCTGTCCACTTTTT
>DATGMW010000143.1:0-13143 GCA_035307105.1 Flavobacteriaceae bacterium | reverse complement strand
GCTACCTCCTGTAATTAAAAAATATTTACTTCTGTCTACATCATTCGAATAGTAGTTATAATCAAACTGTTTGGTGTGAGAGAAAGAGGTAGAAAGCTGTACTGGTTTTTTGCCGCCAAACCAAGGCTCTACAATATTAAGTCCGTAGGATTGGTAATAGGAGCTTCCTTGTGCTTGTAAAGATAGTTTTTGTCCATCCCCCAAAGGTAAAGGTTTATAAGTGTCTAAATTAAATATATTTCGTAAAGAAAAGTTGTTGAAAGACAGGCCTACGGTTCCTACAAACCCGCCGCCACCGTATCCTCCTTGTAGCTGTACCTGACTGTGACCTCCTTCTTCTACTTTATATACTAAATCAATTGTTCCATTGTTTGGATCGGCATTTTGAAAATCGGGAACAATTTTTTCCGCATCAAATAACTGTAATTGTGCTAATTCACGGATGGTACGAATAACATCGGCACGACTGGTTTTTTGTCCAGGTCTGGTGCGTAGTTCTCTGTATATAACATGGTCGTTAGTACGGTCGTTTCCTTCTACTGTTACGTTCTCAAAATACACTTCTTTTCCTTCGTGAATGCGAATTTCGAAGTCAATGGTATCTTTTCGGACTCCTACTTCTACTGGCGATACGTTAGAGAATAAGTAACCGTTGTTCTGGTAAAGATTGGTAAGACTCTCTGCGTCCATGTCTGTTTGATCGTCGATCTTTTTCTGGAGTACGGTTCCGTTGTATATATCTCCTTTTTCGATTCCTAGTATTTGTCGCAGGATTTGATCAGGGTATACACTATTTCCAACAAATCGAATGTCTCCAAAGTAGTAGCGCTCGCCTTCTTCTATATCTATCTCTATGGCGATGCTTTTTTCGTCCAAAATCATCATCGTGTCGCGAAGAATCCTTGCATCTCGAAAACCGTTTTCAGCATAAAATTTTATAAGCGACTTCTTGTCTTCATCAAAACCATCTTTGGTGTATTTGGAGCGTTTAAACAAGCGGTAGAATCGTCTTACTTTCGTGTTTTTCATAGAACCGCGAAGCTTTCTGTCGGTGAACTCTTCGTTTCCGTCAAAAGTAATGCTGGCTACTTTTACTCTTTTGCCTTTTTCTACATTAATGCTAAGATCTCTAGCAACCTCTGCACCCGTAGAGTCGGTATAGGGCTTGCTGTCTATAACCACTTTCGTGTTGAAGAAACCTTTTTCTCGTTGTTTCTCCTTGATGTAATTAGTTGTATTGGTAAGAAGGTTGTTGGTTATTTTGGTTCCAGACTTTAGGTCATTATCCTTTAGAAGTTCTTTTTGTCTTCCTTTTCTAAGGCCGCTAACTTCCACTTTATTAATTTTTGGAAGTTCTACAATATGTAGCTCTAAGTCGATAAGGTTGCCTTTTATATCGGTGATGTAGAATGTGATGTCGCTAAATAAGTTCTGTTCCCATAGCTTTTTAGTAACATCGCTTAGCCGTTCTCCTGGGATGTTGATTTCCTCTCCTACATTTAAACCAGTAAAAGCAACCACCGTGCTGGTGTTGTAGGTTTGTGTTCCGGTAACTTGTATGCTGTTTATTATGTATGTATCTCCTTCTCCAATTTGTGCATGTGCAATAAATGGAACTAATAGGAGGATAGTATAAAGTACAGACTTATATGTAGCTGTTATATAATTATTCATCAAGCTGTTCACTGGTTTTTCCAAATCTTCGTTCTCTGTTTTGATAATTTAAAATTGCTTCATATAAGTGATTCTTAGTGAAATCAGGCCAAAGCACATCGGTAAAGTACAACTCACTATACGCGATTTGCCAAAGCAGGAAATTGCTTATTCGCAATTCACCACTTGTTCTGATTAGTAGATCCACATCGGGCAAATTTTTTGTGTAAAGATGCTTATTAATTATATCATCGTCAATATCATCTGGCGAAATTAAGTTATTTTTGACTTTAACGCTAATCTCTTTCACACAATTTATAAATTCCTCCCTAGAGCCATAGTTTAACGCAAGGGTTAAAGTCATGCGTTGGTTGTTTTTTGTTTGCTCTATAACCGACAGTAAATTTTTATAAACACTGTTAGGTAGCTGCTCAATATTGCCAATAGCTCTCAGGGAAATATCGTTTTCTTGTAAGGTTTTTACTTCTTTTTTCAAAGAGTTCACTAGGAGTTTCATCAGGGTGTCGACTTCTAGCTTAGGTCGGCTCCAGTTTTCTGTAGAAAAAGCATATAGGGTTAGGTTCGAAATACCTAGTTCTGCCGAGCATTCTACTACTTCACGTACCGATTTTGTGCCGTTTTCGTGTCCTATGGCACGGAGAAATCCTCTTTTCTTTGCCCATCTACCATTGCCATCCATTATGATAGCAAGGTGGTTAGGGAGTTTTGTTTTATCTATTTGCTTTTTCACTCTCGGTTAAAATTTACTGTTGCATGGTGCTCGTCCAAATGCAAATGTAAGTGTTATCCCACTAAATACATACCAATCCTTGGAGTTAAGATTTCCAAAAGTATAGTCCATCCCTCCAGCTCCGCTAGGAACACTTCCGTCTAAATTATCGGTAAAAGTATATCGAGCACCTAATTCAAAGCCTAAGCTAACCACTCGTCCTAGAGAGGCCTTGTACCCTAGTGCCATTGGAATAGCAAAAGAGGATTTGCCTCCATCTTTCACCATTTCTGCGTCGGCATTTCGGTATAAATTGTCGTATAAAAAATAGGTTATACCTGTATATAAGTAGGGCGTGTGAATGGGACTTCCGCTATGTGTGTTGTATTCCCAAAAGGTAAATTCTAGGCCTAATCCAAACTCTTTAATATTGTTTGTGAAGTTATAACCGCGCTCAACACGTCTTTGGTCCTTAGAGTCTAAGTCGTCGGCACTGATTTTTCCGAAGTTAACCGAAGCTCTAAAGCTGTGTCGAGGACTGCGATTCCACTTGAATATCCCGCCAAGAACCAAATTGTTTGGGTTTATGTATTTGGTGTCGCCTACATCGCCAATGTAATTTGCGCCACCTATAAATCCACCCACTTCATAAGTTTGAGTGAACCCTATAGTCGGAATAATAAGAAGTCCTATCAATAACACTAATTGTCTCATATACATATTTATAGGAAAGGTTGCAAATGTATTAAATTACTTATTAACTGCTAAAAAATGGAAGGGATAATATGTTGCAATAACAAGAAACACTTCGATTCTTTTAACCAGCATTATTACTAACGAGCATATTGCATTTTAATTGCGTTTGTCCTCTCCCCATAGTAATTTCTTGCGTAAGGTATTGAAGAAGCTATTCTCTGTAAGTTGTACGAGAGAGATTTTGTATGGTGCTTTTTTTATCTCTATGGTAGCTCCGTTTGGTAGTGCAGCGGTGCGTGAATCCAAGGAGGTGAGAAAAGATTTGCTTCGGGTGTGGACTCTGAGTTTTACGGTAGAAGAGTCCGGAATAACCAAAGGTCGGGCGTTTAAGTTGTGCGGGGCAATGGGGGTGATAACGAAACTTTCTGTAGCGGGATCTATTACCGGACCCCCGCAGCTCAGGGAGTAGCCTGTGGATCCTGTAGGAGTAGAGATAATAAGTCCGTCTGCCCAATAAGAAGTAATGTGGTAACCATTTATTTCCGTGTAAATTTCAATCATCGAAGTGGTGTCCTTTCGGTTTACGGTTACTTCGTTTAAAGCTACGTTTAGCTTTTCGATGCTTTCTACCCCAACATCGGTTTTTGCCGATAACAAGCTGCGCTTAGAAATAATGTAGTCTCCATCCATTATCTGCTTTAGCCCATCGGCGATATTTTCTTTTTGAAGCGTAGCCATAAAGCCTAGTCTTCCGGTATTTATAGCTACTATTGGGATGTTTAGGTCGCGAACAAAAGTAATGGCGCGCAGCGTAGTCCCGTCGCCACCAATACTAAAAAACAAATCGAAGCTCTTGTCTAGTTTCGAAAAAGTAGGCAGTTCAGAAAAGTAATTATGCATTTGTTCATTTTCTTTTGTCAAACGCAAAAAGTTCTCTTCTACATATACCGTAACGTGTTTTCTACGCAATACATCAAAAATTTGCTTGATGGTGACTTCTGAGTTCTCATGGTAGTATTGTCCGTAAATTCCAATTTTTAGCATTAGGAGGGGATTAAATATTTAAAAACTTTTTCAAATACTTCGAGCGTTCTTTAAGTCCTTCTACATAGGTGTCTTCTACATGCTCTGATATTATCTGGTATCCGTAACGACGGAAGGTTTGTACTATTTCGTTAATGCTATTGCTATTTAATTTTATCGTGCATTCCACCGTATTGTTTGTTAGGGCGGTAATAAACAATCCCATGATTTTTCCGTTATTCGATTCCACTATCTGACTCACTTGGCTAGAAGAATAATGATGGCTTGCTGTTTCAATAACTAAAATGGCTCCTGGCTCTTCCAAAAATGGGGTTTTCCCGAGCAGGTGAATAAAGTTTTCCATCTCTAAATAGCCCAAATACTTTTCATCTACATCCAAAACAGGAAGCATGTTTGCGTCATACTGAGAAAAGCTTTGCAGCGCGTCAATCCAATTTGTATTGTCCGAAACAGCCATTCTACTGAGCAAGTACTGGTAGTCGCCTATTGTCTTTCCCTGCTCTAAGTTTTCGCTATCCTCATATCCTATACAACCAAGAAATCGATCTTCATGAGTTACAGGCAAATGTGTAACTTGCAACTTGCGGAAGTGTTCTTTTACTTCGGTCGTTGTTGCTTTTAAATCTAAAGCGGGTTCGTATGTAAGTATTTGTTTTATGTCCACGATATAGTGCTTTTTATGCAAATTACTGAAATTACCTGTAATTAGTCCCTGTGGTTTGTATTTTTGTTTTCTTATAATACTAATTAGAAATATCATGACAAGATTAAGTGTAAATATAAATAAGATTGCTACGCTCCGTAATTCAAGAGGCGGAAACGTTCCAAGTGTGGAGCAAGTGGCAATAGATGTTCAGACTTTTGGCGCACAAGGAATCACTATCCATCCTCGGCCCGATGAGCGTCATATACGATATGCCGATGTGTTTAACTTAAGACCGCTGGTACATACCGAGTTTAATATTGAAGGAAACCCAATACCAGAGTTCATCGACTTGGTGTTGAAAGCAAAGCCAGAGCAAGTAACTTTGGTGCCCGATGCGGTGGATGCTTTGACTTCCAATGCTGGTTGGGATACAATAAAGAATAAAGAATTCCTGTCGGAAGTAATCCAAGAGTTTAAAAACGCAGGAATCAGAACAGCTATCTTTGTAGATCCCCGAACTGATATGATTGAAGGCGCAGCTACTACGGGAGTAGATAGGATAGAGCTGTATACCGAAGCCTATGCGGATGGATATGCGCAAGGCAATAAAGAAGCAGTAGAGCCTTACGTTGCTTGTGCTAAGCTAGGGTATGAATTAGGACTGGGAATAAATGCAGGGCATGATTTGTCTTTGGATAATTTGAAGTTCTTTAAGCAAAATGTACCTCATTTACTAGAGGTTTCCATTGGCCATGCGCTGATTAGCGAATCTTTATATTTAGGGCTAGAAACAGTGGTGAAGAATTATATTAAATTATTGAAATAAGAAAACTATGGAGTTATTACATGCACAGGTTATTGGTGAGGGAAAACCGTTTATAATACTACACGGATTTTTGGGAATGAGTGATAATTGGGGAACTTTAGGAAGGCGCTTTGGTGAGGATGGCTATGAGATGCATCTTGTAGATCAACGAAATCACGGACGTAGCTTTCACTCTGATGAATTTAATTATGAATGTATGGTGGAGGACCTAAAGTATTATTTAGATACCAATGGTTTGGATAAGGTAATACTTCTAGGGCATTCTATGGGAGGGAAAACAGCTATGCAATTTGCAGTGAAATACCCGAATCGGGTTGCAAAGCTTATTGTTGCCGACATTGCACCAAAGGAATATCCACAACACCACCAGTCTATATTGAAGGGCTTGTCTTCATTGGAGTTCGCAAATCCGGACTTGGGAGCAGAAGGGATTGCAAGTAGAGGAGAGGCCGATAAAGCTTTGTCAGAGTATGTAAGCATTCGGGCAGTGCGACTGTTTTTACTTAAAAACCTGTATTGGAAATCCAAAGGCCAGCTAGCATTGCGCTTAAATCTGCCTGCCTTGATAGAGAATATAGAGGAAATAGGTGTGGGACTGGCTAACGATGCTATTTTTGAAGGGGATACCTTATTTATATCTGGAGGGAAATCTGACTATATCTTGCCAGAAGATGCGTTGTTGTTGAAAGCACACTTTCCTTCCTATAAATTAAAAACAATAGAAGGCGTGGGGCATTGGTTGCATGCAGAAAAGCCCGATGAATTTTATGATATTGTTATGGGTTTTTTGTAGAAACTTGTTATATTGCTTAATACTTTCTGAATGCAGCGGTTTTTTTAACGTATTATAGGAGGTTAACATCGCACTAGAATTAATTTAATGAAAAATGTAAACTAAAAATTATGATAAACAGGTCTATTATTTTATTCCTATTGTTCTTCTCGGCAATGGCAGCCTATGCTGGAGGTTATCGAGTAAGCTTGCAAGGAGGTCGTGCTCTAGCAATGGGACACACCGGAGTTGGCGTTATAGATAATGCGGAAGGCGCATTTTTTAACCCATCTAGTTTGGTTCATCTTAAAAACCGATTGGAGATTGCTGCGGGCGTTTCTGTGGTATACAGTAAAATTCAATGGCAAAATCAAGGTACAGGACAAAGCGAAAGAACGCATAACGCGCCTTCTACTCCTTTGTATATATACTCTAACTATCATATCAACGATCAGTTTAGTGTAGGTTTGTCTGTTTTTACGCCTTATGGTAGTGTTGTAGAGTACACTACAGATTGGCCTGGGTCGCATTTAGTAAATAAAATAGACCTATCTGCTTTTTATATTCAGCCACACGTAGCCTATAGAATCAATGAGAAGTTAAGCGTAGCTGCAGGTCCTATAATCGCGATAGGAAGCGTAGAGTTCAACCGAAATTTATCTAGAACTATGACCGATATAGATGGCAATCGTTCCAATGTTACCATTGATGCTTCTGGCGTAGTTAAATTAGGATGGCATCTTAGTGCCACGTATGTACCTATGGAAGGATTGACTGTGGGTGCTACGTACCGTTCGGAAATGATTATGGATCCAACCGACGGGGATGCGAAATTTAGAAACCTACCAAACTCGCCTATAACAAACTTTAAAGACACAAAAATCAGTGCAGAACTACCGCTTCCTGCAGAGTTACTGGTTGGGGTGGCGTATGAGTTTGATAAGTGGACTTTGGCTTTTGATTATAACCATGCATTTTGGGATGTGTATAAATCTTTAGACATTTATTTTGAAGATGAAAGTATTCCAGATTCTAAAAATCTAAGAAATTATAAAAACTCTTCTAGCTATCGATTTGGAGCACAATATCAGTTAAACGAAAAAATAGCGCTACGTGCAGGGTATTATTTTGACCAAACGCCCGTTCAGTCAGGATATTTTGCGCCAGAAACACCGCGTGGAGATAGCCATAACTTTACCATTGGTGGAGGATATAATTTTTCCAGTAACTTCCGTGTGGATGTCGCATTCATGTATATCCACTTTAAAGAAATAAATGAATCCTACGATCATTATAGCGAAGCAGGTATCGTAGAAGGCGGTGCTAAAGTACCTTTTGGAGGAGATTGGAAAACCTCAGGATTAGTTCCAAGTATAGGTCTAACGTATAGAATGTAAATGCTATAATTATTTAAAAATTGAATTATGAAAATACTATATAAAATATTTATTGCCTCGGCATTTCTTACACTGGTAGCTTGTGATACCGATTTTGACGATAAAGTTACCGATGCAGGCTTTTACGATAGCGGAACAGCCGATGTAAGTGCATTTGTAGCAGTAGGGAACTCGCTTACTGCTGGATATGCCGATGCCGCACTTTATAAGTCAGGGCAAGAATACTCTTTTCCAAATATCTTGGCTAGCCGCTTTGAATTTGCTGGAGGAGGAACGTTTACTCAGCCGCTAATGGCCGATAATTATGGAGGCTTGTTGTTCCAAGGACAAAAAATCGCACAGAATCGTATGGTTTTAGGTTTTGATGCCGAAGGGAATCCTGCACCAACAGAATTAGATGCAGTGCCTACCACCGAAGTTACCGATCACTTGTCTGGTCCATTCCATAATATGGGCGTGCCAGGAGCCAAGAGTTTCCATTTGGTAGCTCCAGGATATGGTAATGTGGCAGGTGTACCCGCTGGACTAGCCAACCCTTACTACGCTCGATTTGCTAGTAGTGCGAATGCTTCTGTAATAGAAGATGCCATGACGGTAGATGCTAGTTTCTTTTCCTTGTGGATAGGAAATAATGATATTCTAGGGTATGCAACTTCTGGTGGCGTTGGCGTAGATCAAGCAGGAAACATAGATCCTACTACCTATGGAGGAAATGATATTACCGATCCGAATGTATTTGGTGCGGTGTACTCCCAATTGTTGGAAGGATTAACCGCCAATGGAGCAAAAGGAGTAGTGACCAATATTCCAGATGTTACTACCATCCCTTACTTTACTACCGTACCGTACAATGCTGTTCCTTTGGATGAAGCTACTGCGGCAATGGTAAATGCAAACTTTGAAGGATATAACGACCAAATATTGCCGCTGATGGTTGCGCAGGGAGTTATCGATGCAGAAGAAGCTACGCTTCGTAAAGTAAACTTTACGGCAGGACAAAATGCACCGATTATTGCGGATAAAGATTTAACCGATTTAACCGATATCTTATTAAACCTTGGCATCGTAGATCCTGCCACGGCTCATTTGGTAGGACAACTGCGTCAGGCGAAGGCAGAAGATTTATTGTTGTTACCATCGTCTAGCGTTATAGGAACCCTAGCAGACCCATCTAATCCGATGAGTATTATGGGCGTTGCAGTGCCATTGCCTGATGAATTGGTTTTGACCAAAAAAGAACAAGCACGCGTACACAACGCTATGGTGTCGTACAACAGTACCATCCAAGCTTTAGCAGGACAGCATGACTTGGCTTTTGTAGATGCAAATGCACTTTTAACGCAACTGGCAGAGGGAGGTTTACCGTATGATGCAGGAATGCTTACCTCGGAGTATGTTACCGGTGGTGCTTTCTCCTTGGATGGCGTGCATCCCACAGCTAGAGGTTATGCATTTATCGCTAATGAAATGGTAAGAGTTATCAATGCAAAATATAGCGCCAATTTGCCTGTGGTCAATATAGGAGAGTATCCTACCATAACACCACATAATAACCCGTCGCTAAATTAATTATATTAGTAACAGAATGTTAAAAGCGTATGAAAGCAAAAGCATTTCATACGCTTTTTCAATATATTTATAAAACAAAAATATTAAAGCGAACTACTTATGATCGGAATACTTCGAATACTACTAACCGCCGTAGCGGTTTATTTATTACCAAAAATATTGAGTGGCGTGACTTTAGATAAATTTTCTACTGCCATTCTAGTTGCTATAGTACTTGCATTACTGCAGTTTTTGGTACGACCAATTTTGGTGTTTCTTACCCTGCCAATAACCATTTTAACACTAGGGTTATTTCTATTTATAGTCAATGCCATCATTATTCTAATGACCGCATATTTTGTTTCAGGATTTGAAGTGGCCAACATTTGGTGGGCTTTATTGTTCAGCATCCTACTTTCTATCCTACAATCCTCCCTATTCCAGATTGTAGGCGTGGCAGACTAGAAACGTAAATAGGTGATTGTACGTTTGTTGGGTAAGCTAAAATAATGTATTTTTGCACTTCTATTTTTAGCAAAAAAACACATTAGAAACATGAATATTACTAGAAAGGATATCGACAGCCTAAATGCTGTCTTAACCGTACAGATTTCAGAAGAGGATTACGCTGGAGCGGTAGATAAGATCTTAAAAGACTATAGAAAGACCGCCAATGTACCTGGATTTAGAAAGGGACATGTGCCGATGGGGATGATTAAAAAACAGTACGGACAATCGGTAATGCTAGATGAGGTTAACAAATTAGTACAGAAATCTCTAAACGATTATTTGACAGAGGAGAAAGTGGAATTGCTAGGACAACCACTTCCTGTAAACCAAGAAAATATAGATTGGAACGCCAAGGATTTCTCTCTGGATTTTGAGTTAGGATTGGTTCCTGAGTTCAAAGTAGAGCTAGATAAACTAGATGTAACCCACTATGACATTGTGGTTAGCGATGAGATGGCTGGCAAACAAGTAGAGCACATTCGTAAACAATACGGAAAGCTAATCGCCAAAGACGAAGTAAGCGAAGGCGATGAGGTTACTGGTAGCTTTGAGTCGGAGCAGGCAGGTATCGATCAAGAGACCACCTTCTCTTTGGAAGAGTTAAAACGCAAAGGCGATATCTCAAAACTAGTAGGAAAGAAAGTAGGAGATAGTGTTGTATTGAAAACCAAAAACCTATTTGTAGATGGAAAAGAAGCCACTATAAACCACTTAGGCGTATCTGCCGATATTGCAGAAACTTTAGACGTGGAGGTAACTTTTGTAATTGACGAAATAAATACAAGAGAATTAGCAGAGCTAAACCAAGACTTGTTCGACAAGATATTTGGGGAAGGCGAAGTGAAATCCGAAGAGGAGTTGCTTGCAAAAATAAAAGAAGACGGCAAGAAGCAATTTGCACAACAAAGCGATCAGAAATTGCTTGACGATATTGTAGAGAATCTTTTAGAAAACACCAAAATAGAACTTCCAGAAGAGTTCCTACAACGTTGGATACAAGCGTCTGCCGAAGAAAAAATGACGGAAGAAGAAGCTGCAGAAGAGTTTAAAAGATCGGAGAAAGGTTTGCGTTACCAGTTGGTAGAAGGAAACCTAACCAAAGAGCACGATCTAGCTCCAGACTTTGAGGAAATAAAAGAATTTGCTGGAGAGATGGTGAAAATGCAAATGGCACAATTTGGACAAACCAATCCTACAAAAGAGGAGTTAGATCCAATTGTAATGCGTGTGCTAAGCAATCAAGAAGAGCTAGAACGTATCCACCAACAGTTGGTGACTAAGAAACTACTAGATTTCTTTAAAGAAAATGCAAAGCTAAAAACCAAAGAGGTGAACTTTGAAGAGTTTGTTAAAGAAGCATACGAAGCTAAGTAACAAGCGAATAAACCCGTATCTTTAGGGATACTATTTCGGTACCTGTTGTGAATTCATACTGCGACCACCCGTTGTTCAAGATGAACCATAACAGGTATCTTTCATAAAACACATTTCTTAACATTAAATTACATAGGATGGATTACGGTAAAGAATTCAAAAAATTTGCAATAAAAGACCAAGGAGTAAACAGCATGTACTACGACGAAATTGTCAGTAGCATGAACCCGATGGGGCTTACTCCAAATATTATAGAAGAGCGTAAGATGAACGCAGTGGCGATGGACGTTTTCTCTAGATTGATGATGGATAGAATTATTTTCCTAGGAACTGGAATAAACGACCAAGTAGCGAACATTGTACAAGCGCAATTGTTGTTCTTGGAAAGTACCGACTCTTCTAAGGACATTCAGATTTATATAAACTCTCCTGGAGGAGGAGTGTATGCTGGATTGGGAATATACGATACCATGCAGTTTATAAAACCAGATGTTGCCACCATCTGTACTGGAATGGCAGCTTCCATGGCTGCGGTTTTGTTATGTGCAGGTGAAAAAGGAAAGCGAAGCGGTCTTACACATTCCAGAGTAATGATCCATCAACCACTTGGTGGCGCACAAGGACAAGCAAGTGATATTGAAATTACTGCTAGAGAAATCCTAACTCTTAAGAAAGAGTTGTACGAAATTATCTCAAAACACTCTGGGCAACCTTACGATAAAGTACATGAAGATAGTGATCGTGACTACTGGATGAAATCCGATAAGGCAAAAGAGTACGGAATGATCGATGAGATACTAGTACGTGGATAATATCTTGTGCATAGCACAAGGGATTACTAACCAAAATTAATATCATGACAAAGAATAATGTAGCATGTTCCTTTTGCGGACGTAAAAAGGCAGACACCAACTTGCTTATCGCTGGATTGGACGCACATATATGTGATAAGTGTATCGAGCAAGCGCATGGAATAGTGTTGGAGGAAGTCATCAGTCCAAAGGAGAGTGAGCTAAGCGATTCTGTTTTATTACACAAACCAAAAGAGATAAAAGACTTTTTAAACCAATACGTAATTGGTCAAAATACAGCAAAAAGAGTCCTATCTGTAGCGGTATATAATCACTACAAGCGTTTGTTGCAACCAGAAACAGAAGAAGAGGATGGGGTAGAGATAGAAAAGAGTAATATTGTTTTAGTTGGACAAACAGGTACAGGTAAAACGCTTGTTGCGAAAACCATAGCAAGAATGCTCAACGTGCCTATTGCTATTGTAGATGCAACGGTGCTTACCGAAGCTGGATATGTAGGCGAAGATGTAGAGGGAATATTATCTCGACTGCTTCAAGCGGCAGAGTACGACGTAGAGAAAGCCGAGCGAGGTATCGTTTTCATCGATGAAATCGATAAGATAGCTCGTAAAGGAGATAACCCGTCTATAACACGTGATGTAAGCGGAGAAGGAGTGCAACAGGGCTTGTTGAAGCTTCTAGAAGGTTCGGTGGTAAATGTACCGCCAGAAGGAGGTAGAAAACACCCAGACCAGAAATACGTAAAGGTAAATACAGAGAATATCTTGTTTATCGCTGGAGGAGCATTTGATGGAATAGAAAGACATATCTCTAAACGTCTTAATATGCAATCAATAGGCTTTAGTGCTTTACAAGAAGGAGAAAGTATTGACAGAGAAAATCTTTTGCAATATGTTATTCCAAGAGACCTAAGAGATTTTGGATTGATTCCAGAAATCATAGGCCGATTGCCAGTGTTGACTTACATGAATCCATTAGATAAGAAAACCCTTCGGTCTATTCTTGTAGAACCAAAAAATGCCATAATAAAACAATACCAAAAACTGTTTGCTATGGACAACGTGGAGTTGGTTATGGAAGATGATGCGTTGGACTATATTGTAGACCAAGCAATGGAATACAAGCTTGGTGCTCG
>DATGMW010000142.1:0-16297 GCA_035307105.1 Flavobacteriaceae bacterium | reverse complement strand
ATTAGCGAGCGACATCGCCACCGCTATGAGTTTAATAACAAGATGCTCGATACCCTAGAGAACGCAGGAATGAAAGTGACTGCAAGAAACTTGGAGCATCAGTTTGTGGATGCGGTAGAAGTACCCGAACACCCATGGTTTATTGGAGTTCTTTTTCAACCAGAATTTAAGAGTACGGTAGAAAAGCCACATCCGTTATTTATGAGCTTTGTAAAAGCAGCTTATAATAACAAACACAGTATTTAAATAGTAAAGAACAAACGCAATTTTAATAGTAGTAGTAAATGGAAGAAAAGAAGTTTGATAGTAAATCGATCATTGGTTTTGCGCTGATTGCAGCTCTTATGATTTGGATGTTGTATGCCAATGCACCATCTCAAGAAGAGATAGATGCAGAAAAAGCACGTACAGAGCAATTAGCAAAAGAAGAGGCAAAGCAAGAAGAACAAAATGTGGTTGAACCCGCAGGCATTACTTCTACCAACGACTTTTCCAATCACCAAGCACAAGATTCGCTGGCACAGTCCCGAATGCAAAATGAGCTAGGATCTTTTGCTTATTCCGCTGGATTATCGTCTGCTACAGAAAACGAAACGGTTCTAGAAAACGATAATCTATACTTAAAAGTAAACAATAAAGGTGGTCAGATAACAGAAGTTCGCATAAAGGATGAAGTTAATTACCAGGACGAACCGATCTATCTAATAAAAGATCATAATGCTTCGTTGGCTTTACAATTCACTTCAGAAAATCGAATACTGAACACCACGGATTTATACTTTGAGCCAGAGCTCATCAATATTGGAGATAGTCAGATTCTGACGATGCGGCTTAAAGCTTCGGAGGATAGATATTTAGAATATAGATACGAGCTGCCAAAAGACTCCTATATGATGGATTTCAGTATCCGTACAGTAGGAATGGGCGGCATGTTGAATACCAATCAGCCCATTACTTTGGATTGGCAATTAAAAGGAATGCGTCAAGCAAAAAGTATTGCCTACGAAAACCGTTATACCCGTTTGGTATATGAGTACGAAGGTAAAAAGCACAACAAACTGTCGGCAGGAAGCGATGCAGATAAAGTAGCGAAAGACGTGAGTTGGATGAACTACCGTCAACACTTCTTTAGCTCCTTATTGCTTACCGATACGCCATTCTCTGAAGTTCGATTCGATTCTAAAAATTTGGCCAAAGACGAGGAGATTGACACCATATACACCAAAAAATACCGTGCTGAAATGGCTTTGGAGGCTAGAGGTGGAGAGTTAAACTATAATATGAATATGTATTATGGTCCTACCGATTATAAGATATTTAAAAAATACGGAAGGAACCTAGACAACGCCATGCCATTGGGTTGGGGGATATTTGGGGTTATAAACAAATATATATTTATTCCAGTTTTTGGATGGTTAAGCAGTTTCCTTCCAGCAGGTATTGCCATTATAGTATTGACGATTATCGTAAAGATAGCCTTATCTCCTGTACAGTATAAGCAGTTCGTTTCACAAGCCAAAATGCGAGTGCTACGCCCAGAGATGGAAGCTATTAAAGCGAAGTATGAAGGCAACCAGATGAAGATTCAGCAGGAAACCATGAAGTTGCAAAATGCTGCAGGTGCCAGTCCTCTAAAAGGGTGTTTACCCGCTCTATTGCAATTACCAGTGTTTTACTCGTTGTTTACTTTCTTCCCAACAGCTTATGATTTGCGAGGGAAAGGCTTCTTATGGGCAGACGATTTATCTAGTTACGATAGTATATACGATTTGCCATTCTACATCCCATTGTATGGAGATCACATCAGTTTATTCCCAATATTGGCGTCTATCGCAATATTTATTTATATGATGATGACCATGGGGCAGAACTTGCAATCGCAACCACAGCAACCAGGAATGCCAAACATGAAGTTCATGATGTATCTGTCGCCGCTTATGATGTTGATATTCTTTAACAACTACGCTAGTGGTCTGTCGTTATACTACTTTGTATCCAACTTGCTTACCATTGGAATTATGTTAGTTATTAAGCACGTGATTATCGATGAAGATAAAATTCACGCAAGTGTTCAAGTAAGCAAGAGCAAACCAAAAAAGCAAAACAAGTTCCAAAGAAAGATGGCATCTATCATGGAACAAGCCGAAGAGCAGAAGCGAATCCAAGAAGCAAATAAAGGAAAAAAGAAATAAGAATATATTGACCTAAGGTCTAATGATTTATAAGGGCAATGGAAATTCAAGTTTCTATTGCCCTTATTTCTTTTAAATAGCTGGGGGATGTTATAAAATAGTGAATACAGTACTTCTCTCAGACACTCTAGATATATAGCTGTATTTTTGTAAAAATTATAATGAAGATGAAAAATATAAAGTTATTTTCCCTTTTACTGATGCTTAGCGTTTTCGGAATTAGTTCCTGTCAAAACAAAGAGACCAAGACTCAGGAGGCAGAAACAGAAATTATGGGAGGTAAGGTTTTTGAAAGCAATAAAGAGGATTCGGTAGTACAAATCACTCTAAACTCTAATGATAAGTTGCGATTTGATATTGAGGAGATTATAGTATATGAAGGTCAAACCATTCAACTAACATTGAAGCACGAAGGAACGATGCCATCTACCGCAATGGGACATAATTTTGTGCTGAAAGAGAATAGTATCCCTTTGTTTGATTTTGGTGAAAAAGCCATGCGCTCTGTAAATACCGGATACCTTCCAGTAGAGAATGTGATTGTTGGTTCTACGGTAATCGGTGGAGGGGAAACTACCACTGTAGAATTCAAAGCACCCAAAAAAGGGAGCTATGATTACCTATGTACTTTTACAGGACATTATCCTGTTATGAATGGTAAGTTCATTGTAAAGTAAATGAAATTAATAGTAAATTTGTAGCCTTAAAAATAAGTGTAAAATGAAAAGGGTTGTAGTAGGATTAAGTGGAGGAGTGGACTCAAGCGTAGCGGCATATTTGCTTAAAGAGCAAGGCTATGAGGTGATAGGCCTATTCATGAAAAATTGGCACGACGATTCGGTAACCATATCCGATGAATGTCCGTGGTTAGAGGATAGCAATGATGCTATGTTAGTAGCACAAAAATTAAACATTCCATTCCAAACCGTAGATTTAAGCGAAGAGTATAAAGAGCGTATTGTAGACTATATGTTTAAAGAATACGAAAAAGGACGTACACCAAACCCAGATGTGCTTTGTAACAGAGAGATCAAGTTTGACGTATTCCTTAAAATCGCTTTAGAATTAGGTGCAGATTATGTGGCGACAGGACATTACTGCAGAAAAGATGCTATTGAAAAAGATGGCGAAACCACCACCTATAGATTGCTTGCAGGAAAAGATGTTGGTAAAGACCAATCCTATTTCCTATGTCAGCTATCGCAAGAGCAGTTGGCAAAAACTTTATTTCCTATAGGAGAATTACAGAAGTCCGAAGTACGAGAAATTGCTACAAAGCAAAATTTGATTACTGCCGAGAAACGCGATTCGCAAGGCTTATGTTTTATAGGGAAAGTTCGTTTACCAGAATTCTTACAACAGCAGTTAGAAGCAAAGGAAGGAAAGATAGTAGAAGTAGCCGCATCGCACGAGAGATATCAGAAAAATGGTTCGTCAGAAAACTTTGAGAGCCTATATGACGAAGCAGTATATCACAGTAAGAAATTCCATTACGAACCCACTGAGGGCAAAGAAGTAGGAACCCATATAGGAGCGCATTTTTTTACCAAAGGACAACGAAAAGGTCTTGCAGTTGGTGGAACTAAAGAACCTCTTTTTGTGATAGACACCGATGTAAAAGATAACATTATTTATACTGGACAAGGGAAAGACCATCCAGGTTTGTATAGAAAAGCTTTATTGGTGCATTCCGATGAGGTGCATTGGGTGCGTCCAGACATAGAATTAGCGCTTGGCGAAACTATGGAAGTACTAGCTAGAATTAGATACCGTCAACCGCTTTGTAAAGCACAGCTATATCGTGCTGAAGAAGGAACCTATGTGTTGTTCGAAGAACAGCAATCTGCTATAACCGAAGGACAGTTTGTCGCTTGGTATTTAGAGGATGAACTTATTGGTAGTGGCGTAATCGGATAAATATTTAATCGAAACTATTGCATAAGGTAGCTATGCAAATTCATAAACTAGAGCTTTGTTCGCAGATACCTTATATTTGCTTGACAAAGCTTTTATTTTTAAACCTATTATTGAAGTATGCAAAATAGAATTACAGAGACTTTTGGAATAAAATATCCTATAGTACAAGGCGGAATGATTTGGAATAGCGGTTGGCGATTGGCCAGTGCGGTTAGTAATGCTGGCGGATTAGGATTGATTGGCGCTGGATCTATGTATCCAGAAGTTTTATTAGAACATATTCAAAAGTGTAAACAAGCAACGGATAAACCTTTTGGAGTAAATATCCCAATGCTTTATCCGAACATTGAAGAGATCATTGAAATTGTTATAAAAGAAGAAGTCCCTATCGTATTTACTTCTGCAGGAAACCCAAAAAACTATACTGCAAAACTACAATCCCATGGAATAAAAGTTGCGCATGTAGTAAGCAGTGTCAAATTTGCATTAAAAGCACAAGAGGCTGGGGTAGATGCTATAGTAGCAGAAGGTTTTGAAGCAGGAGGCCATAACGGACGAGAAGAGACCACCACGCTTACTTTAATCCCGATGGTAGCAAAAGTATTGGAGGTTCCTTTATTAGCAGCAGGAGGAATTGCTACAGGACAAGCTATGTTGGCAGCAATGGTATTAGGAGCCGATGGCGTACAAGTAGGCAGCCGATTCGTTGCTAGTATAGAATCGAGTGCACATGACGCGTTTAAACAACGTGTGGTGGAATCTGAGGAAGGAGAAACCATCTTAACCTTAAAAGAATTAGCTCCAGTACGACTGATTAAAAATCAGTTCTACGAAGAAGTAGAAGCATTGTATAAGCAAAGCCCTACTAGAGAACAACTGAAAGACTTGTTAGGCAGAGCACGAGCCAAGCGAGGTATGTTTGAAGGTGACCTAGAGCAAGGAGAACTCGAAATCGGACAGGTCTCTAGCCAATTGGATAGTATTCTGCCTGCTGGTGAAATTGTAGAAAATATGATGAAAGAATTTCAAGAAGCTAAGGAAAGAGCTGCTATTTTATAATAGACATTAATTGTCTGCAAAATATCATAAAGCTTATGATTTTGGTGCATATAGTAAATAGTATGTTAGAATTACTAATAACACGCATTTGCTTTTATTCTGCGTTAATCCGCGTGATCTGCGGGAGGTCTTTCGCGTTCATAAGTTTTGTTTCCCGCTAATGTCGCTGATATTCGCAGAGTTTTTTACTCGTACGACAAATAAGAATATACAAATAATAGATTGGAATTTACTCCTCTAATAAATCAGGACGGAGTTTTTCAGTTCGGCTTAAAGCTTCGTCCTCTCTCCACTTTTCAATTTTGGCGAAATCCCCACTCAACAAAACATCTGGCACTTTCCAGCCTTTGTATTCTGCTGGGCGTGTGTAAATAGGGGGTGCTAATAGATCGTCTTGAAAAGAATCGGTCAATGCACTTGTTTCGTCTCCCAAAACACCAGGTAGTAATCTGATAATAGCATCGCTAACCACAACTGCAGCTAGTTCGCCACCGCTTAGTACATAATCGCCAATAGAGATTTCTCTGGTTATAAAATGATCACGAATGCGTTGGTCTACACCTTTATAATGGCCGCAAAGGATCATAATATTCTTTTTTAGAGACAATTCATTTGCATGTCCTTGTTTAAACGGAGTTCCATCAGGCGTCATGTAAATGATTTCGTCGTATTCGCGTTCGGATTTTAATTTCGTAATGCATTTATCGATTGGCTCTATCATCATCACCATTCCAGCGCCACCGCCATATTGGTAGTCGTCTATCTGTTTGTAATTATTGGTAGCATAGTCACGTAAATTATGGATATGTACCGATACAAGACCTTTTTCTATCGCTATTTTAAGAATAGAGGATTCAAACGGGCTGGTTATAAGATCAGGTACAGCGCTAAGGATATCGATTCGCATAATAGGTGTATTTTAAAAACGATTGCAGACAAAACTATATAAAAAAACGATGGAAGAGCGAAGCTCTATCCATCGTTTTTACTATTTAAGCGTTATGTTTTAGTAATAAGTAAAACGACGTACTTGTGCTATATATTTAGCTAGACGAACTACCTGGTGGCTGTAACCATATTCGTTGTCGTACCAAATGTATAGAATCACATTTTCACCATCACTATTTACTATCGTAGCTTTACTATCGTAAATAGATGCCGCAGAAGTACCAATGATGTCATTGGATACTAATTCGTTGCTGATAGAATATTGAATTTGCTCTACTAAGTTTCCTTGCAGTGCACTATCTTTCATCAACTTATTCATCGCTTTTAGGTCGGTCTTTTTATTCAGCTCTAAATTTAGAATTGCTAAAGAACCATTTGGAACTGGAACGCGAATAGCATTGGAAGTTAGTTTTCCTTCTAGTGCTGGTAGTGCTTTTGCAACGGCACTTCCTGCTCCTGTTTCGGTAATTACCATGTTCATGGCTGCAGCGCGACCTCTACGATATTTGCTATGCATGTTGTCTACCAAGTTTTGATCATTGGTATACGCATGAATAGTTTCTAAATGTCCACGTTTTACGCCATAAGCATCCTCAACTACTTTAAGTACTGGTGTAATAGCGTTGGTGGTACAAGAAGCTGCAGAGAAAATATTTACTGTCTTCGGGTCGTGTTCTAGGTGGTTTACACCGTATACGATATTTGGCACTCCTTTTCCTGGTGCGGTAAGTAATACCTTAGCGGCTCCTTTTGCTTTTAAATGCAAACCAAGAGCTTCTTCGTCTCTAAATGCACCTGTGTTATCTATAATCAATGCATCTTTTATCCCGTATTTTGTGTAATCGATTTCCTCCGGGCTATTTGCAGAAATAACTTTTACTGGGATACCGTTTATGATAAGCGACTCGTTTTCTATATCGGCTTTAACCGTTCCTGGAAAAGTTCCGTGTACGGAGTCTTGCTGTAATAAAGAAGCGCGTTTTTCTAAAACCTGCTCATCAATTTTACCACGTACTACTATGGCACGAAGGCGTAATTGAATACCATTTCCTGTAAGCGCGATAATCTCTCTAGCAAGTAAACGTCCGATGCGTCCAAATCCGTATAATACCACATCTTTAGGTGCAATATTGTCGTTCGAAGCATCTTTAAATACTTTGGCTACAAAAGCGGTTGGATTTTGATGGTCTGCGCCTCCTACGTGATATTCGTACGTAAGTTTCCCTATGTCGATTCTTGCTGGGCAGATATCTAAAGTTTGAATCGCCTTAGCGATTTCTACCGTGTCAAATATCGAGATAGATTTTCCTACGAAATCCTCTGCATATTCATGCAGTCGTAATATTTCGCTTACATTTCTATCTACAATTTGGTTGCGGAAAAGAACCAATTCGATAGATCTTTCATACCATAAATCACCTAAAATCTGAATTAATTCTACCGTCGCTTTACGGCGGTCTGTTTGGTGTGAAAGCTGCTTCTCATACGTGTCCTCAAAACTCATAATAGTTGTGTTGTTAAATATGGTTTAATATTCGTGCAAAAATAACACTTTATATGCATTCCATCGGTCGAATTACGAAATAAAAACCCTCTATACAAAATATTGCATAGAGGGTTAGAGGTTTGTGGTAAAAACGCAATGGATTATCTAAAGATAAAGGTATGGGTTTCGCCAGCTCTTGTTTTAAATTGAATGGCGATGCTTTCGCGAGGGCCACGTTTCTCTAGGATGCTTTTTACGTCCGATATCGTATGCACTTCTCGTTCGTTTATTTTTGTAATAATCGCTCCTTGTAACTGATATGAACGCAACTCTGGTGCTAGAACAGCGGTTATTAAAACACCATTCTTTAAGCCATGCTCTTTTAGAAGCTTTTTAGAAGGTTCTTTTATTTCTATGCCTAACTCTGGAATAGCATGCCGATCTAATTTTAGTAAAGTAGCATGCATCTGTAGCTCTTCGTTTTCTCGCAGAACTTTAAGCTTTACTTTATCATTCGGCCGTTTGGAGTTTAAATACCCTGTTAGATCCGAAAATCGTCTAATTTGAATGTTATCTATTTTTTGAATAACATCTCCTTGTTGCACACCTGCTAATGCAGCGCCACTTTCTTCCTCTACGCCACTGATATAAATTCCTTGTGTAGTAGTGACTCCTAGTTCTGCGGCAACTTTTGAGTTTAATTCCGATCCATTTATACCCAGTAATACTCGCTGTACATTTCCATATTCCAGAATATCTTCGATTACTTTTCTTGCTATATTGCTAGGTACAGCAAATGCATAGCCTACATACGATCCAGTTTCGGAGGTGATAGCCGTGTTGATTCCTATTAAATCGCCATTGGCATTTACTAGTGCGCCGCCGCTATTCCCACGATTTACCGCAGCATCTGTCTGAATAAACGAAGACGGAGACTTGTCGAAATTATTTAAATTTCTAGCTTTAGCACTTACAATTCCAGCAGTTACGGTAGAGTTTAGGTTAAAAGGATTTCCCACGGCAAGAACCCATTCTCCAAGTCGTATACTATCCGAATCTCCAAATGGAATGTAAAGAAATGGCTCCTCACTATCTATTTTCAACAAAGCAATGTCTGTGGTAGGGTCTGTGCCAATTAGGGTAGCCTCATATATCTCGTTGTTATTTAAGGTGATTTCTAGCTTGGTAGCATTTTCTATCACGTGATTGTTGGTAATAATATAACCATCTGGCGAAATAATTACGCCACTCCCAGTACCTACTTGCGCTCTTGGTTGTCCGCTACCATAGAAAAACTCAAAAAGATCTCTGGGTTGGTTATTTATAATAGTAGTGTTTTTAACGTGTACTACCGCATTTACAGTCTCTTCTGCAGCTTTGGTTAAATCCGGTGTTTCGTACGGATGGTTTTCACGATATTGTGTTGGAAATACTCTAACTCCTGTTTCATCGGTTTGAATGATAGGTGTTATCTGATTAGGTTCGAAAAAATACTTGTATCCTAGCAGGGTCAAAGCTCCAGCTAGTAGGGCTACAAAAACCAAACGAATACTGTTTTTTGTCATAACTAGATGTATTTATTTTTGAGGTTAATTTTATAGGACTAATAAAAATATACAGTTGCTACTCTTAGATTATTTAAAGAATGGTGAATTAACATACATTTAACCAGTGCCATTCTGAATATACACGCTTTACATTTAATATCTTTGCCGAGTGAATATTTCATCTTATAAGGTTTAAAGCATAGAAAGCGATTTAATCGTAATAAATAGTTGAGAAGGACCTTTTATAAAGAATCCTTTTCTATACCATTGTTTTATTCAAAAGTTGTGCCATTGACGTTTTGGCATTTGGTTTCATAATTTGATAGGTAGGTAAATTAGTAGATTGGATGACAAACGCATATTGTATAACACTTTAAAACAAATAAAATCAAAGTGCAAGGACAGCTTAGAATAGCAAAATGGATGAAATAGTAAGGTGATTATATTAGAATCAGTAAGATTAGGTTTTTTAAAGAAATATGGAAGAAGTAAATACATTGCAAGGAGAAAAAGTATTTTTACGTGCACTAGAACCTTCGGATTTAGATTTTTTATATAAAGTAGAGAATAGAGAGTCTATATGGGAAGTGAGCAATACCTCTGAGCCGTATTCTAAATATGTGTTATCACAGTATTTAGAGAATGCTCATTTGGATATTTATCAGGCCAAACAACTGCGAATGGTTATTTGTAAGCTAGAAACTAATAAGCCTATAGGCTTTGTAGACCTGTTCGATTTTGAACCAAAGCATTTTAGAGTTGGCATAGGCATATTAATCGATGAAGTAGAGGACAGGCAAAAAGGCTATGCGCTAGAAGCGGTAAAGTTGTGTGCCGAATATGCTTTTACTCATGCCAATGTGCACCAGGTGCATGCAACAATAACCGATGATAATAAAGCTAGTATTAATCTTTTTGAGAAAGCAGGCTTTACTAAATCAGGAGTAAAAAAAGATTGGATATACCATCAGGGAAGTTTTAAGGACGAATTTATTTACCAATTGATCAAGAATGTACATTAAAAGAATATTGTTAATTATTGCCCTCTTGGGACTGGTTGTCATGGGGATTTTCTCTTATTATGTTTATAAGACGATTCTTGTTCCTAATACCGCTTTTGAACAAAGCAATGTGCAAGTATTTATTCCCACCAATGCCACCAAACAAGAGTTTTTAGAAACGATGGAGCCTTTGGTGAAGGATATTCATAGTTTGGAGATTGTTGCAGACAAGAAAAACTATAGCAACAACATTCGCCCAGGACGTTACATTATAGCTAAGGATATGAGCAACTTAGATATTATAGATGTTTTAAGAAGTAAAAACCTTCCACTTTCTGTAAAATTCAATAATCAAGAGCGTTTAGAGAACTTGGCAGGGAGCATATCGAAGCAGATAGAAGCCGATAGTTTGGAGTTGATAGAAGCAATGCAAGATACCGTGTATCTAAAAGAGCAAGGCTTGGATTTATCCAATGCATTGGCTATGTATATTCCAAACACATATGAGTTTTATTGGAACACTTCTGCTATTCAGTTTCGAGATAGAATGAAAAAGGAGTATGAGACTTTTTGGAATGAGCGTCGTCAAAATGCAGCAGACGAATTAGGACTTAGCCGAGAGGAAGTGATTTCGCTAGCGGCAATAGTACAAAAAGAAACCGTAAAGATAGATGAGCGACCAAAAGTGGCGGGAGTTTATCTGAACAGGCTGAATATCAATATGAAACTACAAGCAGATCCAACGGTTATTTATGCAAAAAAACATGCAGAAAAAGATTTCGACCAAGTGATTAAACGTGTTCTGTATGAACATTTAGAGTTAGATTCTCCATATAATACGTATGAATATCCTGGTATACCTAAAGGGGTAATCGCTATGCCCGACATCTCGTCTATCGATGCTGTTTTGTTTCCAGAGAAACATAATTACTTATACTTTGTTGCAGATACTTCCAATTTTGGATACCATATCTTCGCAAGAAGTCATGCGGAACATCTCCGAAATAGACAACAATATATTAAGTGGGTGTCCCAACAAAAACAATAGAAAGTACTAATAATAGCTTTCATTTTTGTTAATATATATGCTTGATATTTCCATAAAATTGCTTTATAGTAAAATATAAGTATCTTTGCATTTCTTATTTCTAGTCAATGATAGCAAATTGAAGTAAAGATTAAGGATTATGAAAAAGAAAAAAAATGTAGTTTTACTACTAGTAGCCGTTACTTTCTTTTGTGGATTACAAGCTTTTGTTTCTAAAGAAGACATCACCCTAAGTGAGGATTGGTTTGTAGATTCAGAATTACACTATAAAGTACTCACTCTAGAAGATGCAAAGGAAAATCTGAATGTAAAAAGCACTTTACAATTAGGAAAGTCCTATGTAGGATTTAAAGAAGCACTTGCTTTTAAAGAGTCTCAAGGTATTTACGACATCGTAAGCCGTTATGGGTATATTGGGAAGTACCAATTTGCTCCTAATTCACTAAATGCGATTGGAGTGACTGACATAGAGGACTTTAGGCAAAACTCAAAGTTGCAAGAAGAAGCGTTTTTAGCATATACTGCTAGAAATAAGTGGTTGCTTAGAAATTATATAGACAAGTACGAAGGTAAAGTTATCAATGGTGTAAAAGTGACAGAGTCTGGAGTATTAGCCGCAGCACACTTAGCTGGTGCTGGGAATGTTAAGAAATATCTGCGAACAAAAGGTTCACATCAAGTAAACGATGCTTTTGGAACCACTCTTCAACTCTATTTAAAACGCTTTTCAGGATACGATACTTCGATTATTCCTGCAGATAGAAATGCCATAGTTAGCATCTAAAAAGAAACCTTTTTCTCAAATAAAAAGATACAAGGTCGTTTGTGTAAGTTGGGTTTGTTCCTAACCCATTGTGCAACTGGCATGGTAGCGACATACTCCGTATCTAAATTTAAATCGCAAGCAATACAAAGCTTTGTTGTAGGATGTAACGTTTGAAGTAACGAATCTAACATGTCGTTATTTCGATAGGGAGTCTCTATAAATAATTGCGTTTGTTGCTTTTCTTGGGAGTCTTTTTCCAAAACACGTAGGGTTTTCTTACGTTGGTTTTTATCGATAGGTAAATACCCATGGAAAGAAAAGGATTGGCCATTCATCCCACTAGCCATCAAAGCCAAAAGGATAGAGGAGGGACCTACAAGCGGTACTACTTTTATACCGCTCTTATGTGCCTCAGCTACCAGGACTGCGCCCGGATCGGCTACCCCTGGACAACCTGCATCGCTAATCATGCCTACAGATTGACCAACTAAACAAGGAGCTAACATGGCTTGGATTTCGTGAGGTTTGGTGAATTTATTTAAACTTTGAAGTTTTAATTCGTTCTGAGGTTTTTCTGGACAAATACGTTTTATAAAACGTCTCCCTGCTTTTTCATTCTCAATAACGAAATGATCTAGCTTTAAAATAGTCTGTTTTATCAAAGGAGACAAATGATCCAAAGACGAAGAGTCGCCAAGGGTTTGTGGAATCATATAAAGTTTTCCCTTTGTGGTCATTGTATTTGTGTATAAAGAGTTTGATTATTAAGGAAGATTTTTTACTACTATATCAAATGCTTCCTCTAGCATTTTATAAACATTTGTAAAACCTGAATCACCTCCGTAATATGGGTCTGGAACTTCTAAATTCTTGCCTGGAATAACTTCATTTAAAATGCGTTTCACCTTCCGCTTGTCTGCTTCATTTCTAGCTAGAGCAATTACATTATCGTAATTGGAGTTATCCATTACATATATCGTATCGAATGTATCGAAGTCAGCTACAGTGAATTGTCTAGCTTTTTGCTGAGAGATATCGATTCCAAATTGCTTTGCAGTAGCAATGCTTCTGGTATCAGGTCCTTTGCCTACATGCCAGTCGCTAGTTCCTGCAGAATCAACAAACACCTTGCTGGTGTCGACTTTAGATGCAAGAATGCCTTCTGCCAATGGCGATCTGCAAATATTGCCAAGACAAACCATCAGAATTTTCTTTTGCATGGAATTTTATTTAATTAGTTGTGCATATTGAGCTTTTTGTCTAGCTCGTCTACGTATTTCTTAAACTCTTTATTGGTAGCGCTTAAGTTGTCTACTGTTTTACATGCATGTATTACGGTAGAGTGGTCTCTTTTTCCAGTATGTGAACCGATGGAAGCAAGAGAAGCTTTAGTGAATTTCTTTGCGAAGTACATGGAAATTTGTCTCGCTTGTACAATGTGGCGCTTTCTAGTTTTAGATCTAAGCGTTTCTACGTCTAAATCGAAATAATCGCTTACCGTTTCCTGGATGAAATCAATAGAGATTTCCTTCTTGGTTGTCTTTACGTAGCTTTTTATAATTCGCTTTGCAAGGTCTATAGTAACTTCTTGCTTATCTAGTGTAGCGTGTGCAATTAGTGAGATTAGTGCGCCTTCAATTTCTCGTATATTGGTCGTGATATTGTCGGCTAAGAAGTCTATTATCTCCTCTGGCATTTCCACGCCATCTTGGTATAGTTTATCAATTATAATGCGTTTTCGTGTATCGAAATCTGGATTATGAAGTTCTGCGGATAAGCCCCATTTAAATCGAGACAAAAGTCGCTTTTCTATATCCATCATGTCCACAGGAGACTTGTCACTAGTCATTACCACTTGCTTCCCATTTTGGTGCAAATGATTGAATATGTGGAAAAACACTTCTTGTGTACCTGCTTTACCAGATAGCATTTGAATATCGTCTACAATCAAGACGTCTATTACTTGGTAAAAGTGGATAAAGTCGGTTCGAGCATTCTTTCGTACCGCATCTATATATTGTTGTGTAAACTTTTCCGAAGTAATATATAACACCGTTTTTTCCGGATGTTTTTCTTTCACTTCCAGTCCTATAGCTTGTGCCAAGTGAGTTTTCCCTAATCCAACGCCACCAAATATCAAAAGTGGGTTAAAAGAGGTGCCTCCTGGTTTATTTGCTACTGCCATTCCTGCAGATCTGGCTAGTCGGTTAGACTCTCCTTCTAAATACCTTTCAAAGTTATAGTTTGGATTTAGCTGTGCATCAATTTTTATATTTCGAATGCCAGGGATAACAAATGGATTCTTAATAGCATCGTCTCCTTTTCTAGGAGGTAAATCTACGTCTTGGGCTCGTGGTTTTTGCTGATTAGAACTAGGGAGATTTTCTGTATAGGCTGCTTTATCTCCATAGGTATTTTCCATTTTAATAGCATACACTAATTTTGCATTTGGGCCTAGTTCTTTAGTTAGCGCAACTTTAAGTAGCTTTACGTAGTGTTCTTCTAACCACTCATAAAAAAATTGGCTAGGAACTTTAATATGAAGAGAATTATCGACCAATCGAACAGCGCTTATAGGCTCAAACCACGTAATATACGCTTGAGAAGAAACATTGTCTTGGATAAAAGCTAAACAGTTATTCCAAACTGATTCCGCAGTTCTTTTGGTCATTATAGAAATGAAATTATTGATTGATTATTCTATTCGTCGAAAATAAGTCAAAAAGGTTTGATTTTTCTGGGTCTTATTTTGTTATGCAAATATGTGAACAAAATAGAGAATAAAAAAATGAAATTTGACTTGACTTATTACTTTTTTTTGTCCATGAGCAGGTAATATTTTACCTTCGTACAAGAATAAAATACAAAGAACTAAAGATACTAAATATGTTACACAATACTATTGAAATACGAGTCCGTTATGGAGAAACTGATGCCATGGGAGTGGTGTATTATGGAAATTATGCGCTGTTCCTAGAACAAGGGCGAACCGAGTGGCTACGCGACCTTGGCTATACTTATAAGGGGTTAGAGGACGCTGGAATTATGCTTCCCGTAGTGAACTTAAATATAGATTATAAACACTCTGCTAGGTACGATGAATTAATTCGAGTAACTACTCGATTAAAAGAAAAACCAACAGCAAAAATTACATTTCTGTATGAGGTTCACAATCAAGAGGGACGCTTGTTATGTAATGCGGAAACAACGCTTGTTTTTATAGATAAAAACACAAGTAAAATACGACGAGCACCAGACTATTTAATCGAAAAAATAATCGAGTTAATATAGAATCATTCTAAATCCTTTATCGTCACTTTATAGATACCATCGAATAATTCAAAGATGCGTTTTGCATCTTTTTTGCGAACCGCAATATCTATTTCACAATCTAAGGCCATCTTTTGATTGGTGATTTTTAGGTCTTGTTCTTTTATGCTTCGCATCACAATATCCATTTCTGGATAATTAAAAGTTAGGCGAAAAGGAACATCTATTGTTCGTTCTACAATTTTCGATGCTTCCAATGCTAGTTGCGCACTGGTTTTATAGGCTTGGATTAATCCGCCTACTCCTAGCTTGGTGCCGCCAAAGTAGCGAACGGAAACCACAAGTACATTGGTGAGATCAAAAGATTGAATTTGTCCGTAGATTGGCATACCAGCACTGTTAGATGGTTCTCCATCGTCGTTGGCACGGTAATGTTCATAGCCTTTGCCTAATTGCCATGCATAACACCAATGACGCGCATTGTGATGTTCTTTTTTTAAATCTTCAATATGCTCTTTTATTTGATCCTCATTGGTAACGGGAAACGCATAGCCCAAGAATTTACTGCCCTTCTCTTTATACAAAGTTTCGGGAGAGGCTTTGGTAATCGTGCGATAGGTGTCTTTTATTTCTTCCATACGTTTAGCGAAGATACAAAATCTATAAGATTTAGGAGATAACTCAAGTTTCGCATACTAAAATATTAGTGTGCCGAGCTTAATAAATAGAAAATATAAACCTTTGCATCCTATTTCACTAACTTGTCATTTTGGACGACGATCCAGTATCTCCTTGTTCTTATCATAATTATATCATAGCTGTAGAAGATTATAACTTACTAGTTAAAATCATGCTTAAACGACTCTATTTACTTTTTTGCATTGCAACCAAATCATCGAGAAATCGAGACTCCGAAGCCTCGGGGAAAGTAACAAAAAACTCTAGACCAAACTTGTCCATCGGCTGTGTGGCGAGACCTCGCTATCGACACTCGTAAGTGCTAGCTAAAATAAAAAGTCAGATTAGGCTTTTCGTCTTCGATGGATACTCGCTGCTGACAGAT